>CAMLGP010000075.1 GCA_946479535.1 uncultured Bacteroidota bacterium | reverse complement strand
GCTGGGTTCTTCTTTGGGAAGAAAAGGTGCAGAAGCAGATTATGTTATAAAACTCTTCCGGTGCAGGGATATAGTAGAACAACAATGGCAAACACTTAGCCCTGATTTTTTAGAATTGGTCAGGGGATACGTGGCCGGCTTAAATGCGTATGGCAAGGCATTTCCAAAACAGATCAAATACAAGGCGGTTTTCCCATTTAATGAAAAAGATTATCTCACTGCCGTAATATTTTCCTTAAGCATGTTCTGCGGTCTTGAAGACGTGTTACCACGGGTTTTAGGAGGGAAAATAGCAACTATTCCAGGATTTAATCCACAAGGCTCTAATGCCATAGCTGTTCATCCTTCACGAACCAAGACGGGTGAAGCTTTTCTTGCAATCAATGCACATCAACCGCTGGAAGGGCCTTCGGCATTCTATGAAGCGCATATACAAACTGAGCAGGGTTGGAATATGCTTGGTGGCGTTTTTCCGGGAGGATGCCTGATCTTTCATGGCACCAATGAAAACCTGGGATGGGCGCATACTGTAAACTACATGGATAAGATTGATGTGTTTCAGCTGGAAATGAACCCTTCTAACAGCAATCAATACAAATTTGATGGCAAATGGGTGAATCTGGAAGTGAAAAAGGCAAAACTGAAAGTAAAAGGCGTGCCTGTTACCATCGGTAAAAAAATATACTGGAGTAAATACGGTGCAACAGTAAAGACCGGCAAAGGTGTTTTTTCCATAAGACTTCCCGCCAATATGGATATTAAGGCGCTGGAAGAATGGTACCGAATGAACAAAGCTCACAACTTTACTGAATTCTATAAAGCCATTAGCATGACCAGCCTGCCAATGTTCAATATCATGTATGCAGACAGGTATGATACTATCTTTTATATCAGCAATGGCAAGCTTCCCCGTCGTAATCCTGATCCGCAATATGACTGGAAGAGTACAGTTCCCGGCAATACATCGGCTACACTATGGAACAGCTTTAAATCGATTAGTGAATTGCCACAGTACATTAATCCCGGTTCGGGATATTTGTATAACACCAATCATTCTCCTTTTCTCGCCACAGATCCTGCTTATAATCTGGATAGTAAAAAATTTGACAGGAATGATGGATTTGAAACTTATCACAATAACCGCAGTCAACGATTTACAGAACTTATAAGGGATATAAAACAATTTGATTATTCCACTTTCAAGAGAATCAAATTCGATAACCAGTTGCCGAAGGACCTGAAATATCCTTACGGCATCGATACAATGTTAAGTTTGTCTGCGAACGATTATCCTGCATTGAAAAATGTTATCACCAGATTTCAGCTATGGGACCGCAGAGCTATTGCTGGCAGTAATGGCGCTGCCATTTTTTTAGTGATCTATCATTATGTGGCTGACAGATTAAAAGGACAGCCATCCCGACAGTTAACCAGGCAGGAGAGTATCAATGCCTATCAATATGCAAATGATTATCTGTTAAAATATTTTGGAAGCGTTTCAATTACCCTGGGTGATATTCAAAAACTGGTTCGTGGAAATGAGGAGCGTTCTGCAAATGGATTACCCGATGTTTTAGCTGCTGCTTATGCAGAGCCATACAGGAATGGAATTCGTAAAGTTGTATCAGGAGATGCATATATCTGTTTTGTACGCTACCCCAAAAATGGTTTACCCCTCATAGAATCCGTCAACACCTTCGGTTCATCCAGCCACCCGGATTCTCCCCATTTTCGAGATCAGGAGGAGCTGTTCCGTCAGCAAAAGACAAAACCGATGACACTGGACAAGGAGACCATTCTGCGTAAGGCGGAGAGGACTTACCACCCGGTCAAATAATACAGAAAATCTCTGGCAAACAGCTTTCTGTGTTTTTCTTTTCCCTTTAAAGCTGAATCTGCATAAAGGATGCAGGCAGGATACAAAGAGGATGTAAAAGGATGGAGTGCAGTCGAGATGCAGTCCAGATGCAGTCCAGCTGCAGTCGGAGTGCAGTTGGAATGCAATAAGCGGTGAAAAGGCCTTTCCGATGTGGCCTGCTGCCCTGGCCGGCTTGCTTCATTCTTGCTCTCCTCTTGCTTGATTCTTGCTAAAAACACCCCCTTTATTGCTTATTCGTTGCTTGTTCCTTGCTTGTTTGTTGCTAAAAATGGGCACTTTTCAGCGTAAATGAAGCAAGAAACAAGCAAGAAGCAAGCAACAAAAGAAAATACTTTAGCAACACAAATGCAGCGAAATAGCCAGGCCCAGACTGGAAACCCTATTACAAATCAGGCTTAACCCCAAATCCTTGCTGAAATTAATAATTTCTTCTAAATCACTGATTCTGTTATCATAACACTTAAAAAAGGAAGTATCCGGGTATACTAATTTGTTCAAAAAAGCGTTCTTTAGCCAGCACCTTTTAATTCGAACCAAATGAAACAACTACTTATCGGGCTGTTCAGCCTGCCTTTATTTTGCTCTGCCCAGAATTTTCACTTTTCAGGCCGTCTCGGCCTTGCCGGATACACAGGGGATTTAAAAGCACATTCAATTACACTTTCCGGAAACAGACTGATGGGGTCTCTCGGTGTCCGTTATGACCTTACCGAAAAGATCTCGGCCCGCAGCTATCTTACTCTTACTTCCTTAACGGGAGATGATAAAAAGGGCACTGAAAGCATGAAGGCAAGAAATCTGAATTTTAAATCAGGCCTTTTTGAATGGGAACTGGGGGGTCAGTACAGCTTCCTAGATCCTAATGAAAGCTGGTGGATACCTTATGCATTTGCCGGAGTAGGTGTATTTCATTTCAATCCCACAACAAAAGATGCAAATGGTCAGAAAGTAAAACTTCAACCTCTGGCTACTGAAGGTGAAGGGGTAATTGACGGGGTGAAGAAATATGGCCTTACCCAATTATGCATTCCAATGGGAATCGGTATAGAAAGATCATTAAATGAAGATATGCGGCTTGGACTGGAATTCGGTTATCGTTATACATTCGGCGATCTCCTGGATGATGTGAGTGGAACCTATGTAGATCCGGCATTATTACTGGATTTGAAAGGACAGCAATCAGTTGATCTTGCCTATCGCGGAGATGAAGTAGGTGCAGGTCCTTACCCTGCCGCTGGATCAGTGCGTGGTAACCCAAAGAACAAGGACGGTTATTACTATATCGCGGTTACCTATACAGTACGTTACTTCTTTGATAAATACAAACAGATTGCAGGCTTACCGGCTTATAAAAGAGATAAGAAAGCAGGATGTCCTGCCACAAGATATTAAGCGATTTAAAATATTTAAAAATGAAAAGGCGTCATGATTAGGGTCAGACGCCTTTTTTGTTCCATAGTAAGCAAAAAAGAAACTCGTTTATCTAAATAAATAATCATTAAAAAGTAAGATGCAATCGTTTACTGTAAGCAACTTTATTTTTAGAAATGCGCGATGGGGTCCGGAGTTCCATCCGGATCATTCTTTGCAAATCCGTTTTTGGAAAAAGCGGCACCCTTGAGTAATAAGAGTCCGGCCATATGCGGAGCTGCCATGGAGGTACCACTCATATACGCATATTTGTTGCCGATATAGGTTGATAAAATTTTAACCCCTGGCATTGCATAGTCCACCACATCATTTCCGTAATTGGAAAAACTGGCAAAATTGTCAAGGCTGTCAATAGCTGTTACAGTGAAAATATTGGGACCACTTGCTCTTCCTGGAGAATATTTATTGGCATCTGTATGTTCATTGCCTGCGGCAATTGAAAACAGAATTCCTTTTGAAGCCACAGATTGTACCTGTCTGTCGAGAATTTCGGAAATACCGTCATCATCACCTACACTCATATTTACAACATCGCCAGGGGAAGCGTTAGCGCTGATATAGGATAATGCCTGGATGATATTAGAGAGTGAACCGGATCCATCCTTATCCAGAACGCGACAGGAAACCAGGGTTGCTCCAGAGGCAACACCCAATACGCCAAATGTATTGTTCTTTGCACCGATAATGCCAGCCACATGTGTACCGTGGCCATTCTCATCATCGGCAGAAATTACTCCTGAAATAAAACTTTTACTTTTTGAAACATCTACATTCAGATCAGGGTGGTCAAAATCGATCCCTGTATCAATAATCCAGGCTCTTTTTCCAATACCATTTCCATAACCGATCCTCTCTATATTCCAGGTGACCAGCCGGGGTGCTACAACAGTAAAGCAATTGCTGAGAGCAATGATCCTGTCTGGTTCAATGGCCTCAATATTTTCATCCTTGCGTAACCTGGCGGCTTCACTTTCAGAAAGAGCGGCAATAAAACCGCCCGGTTCGCCGGCGAAACTTTCCTGCAATGCCTTTTCACTAATATTATTTCTGGACAGCGCATCCTGGGTGAATTCATTCATGCGTTGCGCTGTAATACCTTTGGCGTTGATTGCATTGTCCTTGTAAAGAACAATGTATTGCCCTTCAATCACGCTGCCACTTGATGCTGCAGCGCTCTGTACACAGTCATCAGGAGATGCAGTAGCCGCATTCTTTGAGTTCCCCTCCTTTTTACAGGAGGCAAAGGCTATTAAACAGGCGATGGCTGGAATCAGGATCTTTCGCAATATCATGTGTGGAGTTTGTTTCTTAGCTGCTATTGGGTTAACGCATTTATCATGCCCGCAGATGCCATTAATTTATGGTTTAACAGGTCTTTAATGGTTGTAAAGTCAGGGAATTGTCAATTTGGTATAAATCAATAATGGGTAATCGTTTTCCCAAAGTGGAAAGAGCTTACACATTTAAGGTTTCCTTCTTTGTATTGGCAAGGCATGAATGCGTAGTGGCATAGGTTTTGAACTTATCTAATCAGTTTTTCATTGGATATTGGATTTTATTAAGGGGCTGAATTTTTATTCTGGCCCTTTTTTTATTTTATCACCTCAAGCTATTGTGTAGGTGAATTCACATACTCCAAAGCAAATTTCCTCCTCATCATGCCATCATAAGGCATAAGCTTTGTTTATAATATCAAAAGGGTAATATCGAAAATAGAAACCTGCGTATAATACTAACACTGCCGGGCATTGCAGGACTTATCCTGGCTGCGATGAATTTCTTAACCCGAATGGAACAACATATAATTTCAGGCAGATACTGACATCTGGAATCCCTATTCTTCTTTGCAGGGATCAGGCTAATCAGAATTCAAAAGATAAGGTAACCTGGTATTGGTCGTATTCGGTATAAATAAAAAATTCAAAAGTAAATGGCCCTTCCGGACTTAATACTTTTGAATTTTTATTTTGTGGGCGAGGATGGTCCTTATACTGTGTATGGTTTTGCCCGCGGCGCTGTTTCGTCCATAAAATCTTCTGTTTCTCCTCTCAGTGAGTCAATTTTTTCTGCCCAGGAATCCACAAAATCATTGAACTGGTCTTTCAGCTGTTTACCTTTTGTACTCAGCTTCCGGCGGGTTTCCGTGCCTTTATCCGGGGCAATCAAGCACCCTATCGCGATACCGATCGCTAACCCGGTCAAAAATTTGTTCATACGTCTCGGTTTTAATTTGTTGAGAATAAGTTTTATACTGTTATAGATATAAATATCAGGCCAGACTTTACCCCTGCATGCCGCCTTGTCGTAAATTCGCAACATGCAAGACTACCTGAAGGATTTGAACGAGAGGCAAAAGGAAGCCGTACAACATATCGATGGCCCATTGATGATTGTTGCTGGAGCCGGGAGCGGCAAGACCAAAGTATTAACTACCCGAATCGCTCACCTGATGTCTAAAGGTGTGGATGCTTTTAATATACTCGCACTTACTTTTACCAACAAGGCCGCCAAAGAAATGAAAGAGCGGGTAGAACGCATCCTTGGAAATAACGAAGCGCGCAATTTATACATCGGCACCTTTCACTCAGTTTTTGCAAGGATCCTTCGTGCAGAGGCACATCGCCTGGGATATCCTAATCAATTCACTATTTATGATACCGATGACGCCAAAAGTGTGGTAAAGACAGTTATCAATGAATTGAATCTCGACGATAAACATTATAAACCCAATACCGTTTATAACAGAATATCTTCCGCCAAAAATGCACTGGTTGGTCCGGCAGAATATGCCACAGATTATTATATTCAGCAGGAAGATATGCGCTCCAACCGGCCCGCTATCGCACAGATCTATGATGCCTATGTAAAAAGGTGCTTTAAGAACGGAGCCATGGATTTTGATGATCTGTTGCTGAAGTTCTATGAGCTTCTTAAAAATTTCCCGGAAAGTTTGAGCAAGTATCAGCGCAAATTCAAATACATCCTTATTGATGAGTACCAGGATACCAACCCTGCACAATACGAGATCATAAAACTATTGGGTGCCATGCATGAAAATGTTTGCGTGGTAGGTGATGATGCCCAGAGTATCTATAGCTTTCGCGGCGCCACCATTCAGAACATCCTGCAATTCCAGAAGGATTATGATAATGTAGCGGTGATCAAACTGGAACAGAATTACCGAAGTACCAAGAATATACTGAAGGTGGCTAATGAAGTGATCAGTCATAACAAGGGCCAGATTGAAAAGGTATTGTTTACAGAGAACGGGGAGGGGGAGAAGATCAGACTGGTGCGCACGGTATCAGATAATGAGGAAGGAAAATTTGTAGCGGATACAATCCAGGAACAAAAGCTCCGAAATCATTTTCCCAATAAGGATTTTGCCATACTTTATCGTACAAACGCCCAGAGCCGGTCATTTGAAGAAGCATTACGGCGGATGGGCATTCCCTATACAATGTATGGTGGCATCAGCTTTTATCAACGGAAGGAAATAAAAGACCTGGTTGCTTACCTGCGTCTCCTGGTGAATCCAAGAGATGAAGAAGCGCTGAAACGGATCATCAACTATCCAGCTCGCGGTATTGGCAAGACCACTATTGATAAACTGGTGCTTGCAGCCAATGAAAGTAATATTTCCATCTGGGAAGTGCTGGAGAATGCAGATCGATATGGGTTCCGTGCAGGCACTTTGACGGCTCTGCAGGATTTTGTGACCATGATGAAAAGCTTTGCCAGTATGTTGACAAGGCAGAATGCTTATGAAGTGGCAACACATGTGGGAAAGCAGACTAATATAGTGCGCGAACTATTTAATGATAAGAGTACGGAAGGCCTGGCACGATATGAAAACATTCAGGAATTATTGAACTCCATTAAAGAGTGGGTGGAAAGTCCGGATAATGAGGATGGAGAGCTGGTTGATAAAGGTCTCGGCGCCTATCTTCAACAGATCACGCTGTTAACGGATTCAGATGAAAAAGATCCCAATGCAGATACAGTAAAACTAATGACCATCCATGCAGCCAAAGGCCTGGAATTTGGGGTAGTGTTTGCAGCCGGACTGGAAGAGATGCTTTTCCCGAATGCCATGTCAATCAATACCAGGGAAGAACTGGAAGAGGAAAGAAGACTATTTTATGTAGTGATCACAAGGGCCAAGAAAAAACTCTGGATCACCTATGCCAATACGCGTTACCGTTTTGGTAACCTGGTGCAGAATGAACCAAGCCGCTTCATTGAAGAAATACCTGGTGAACTTATTGACAGAAGTTTTGCTGGCGGAGGTACGCGTAACCAGGGTATGAATAACTGGTCAGGCGGATCAGCCTTTGAGAGAATGAAGGGTGGTTTTGGTGGCGGTGATTACAATGATGTAAAAGAAGCTGAAAGACGTTATGGAGCTCCTCCAAAAGCCTCCACTTCCTCAACACCTTATCTGGCGCCTAAAACAAATTACCCGAAGGTAGTGGAACATATTCCTTCATCGGACTTCAAAGCCAGCGATACTACAGACCTTCAGGTAGGTCAGAAAGTAGAGCATCAGAAATTTGGATTTGGAGAAGTGGTCAAAATGGAAGGTGCCGCTCATAATCCAATTGCTACCGTAAAGTTTGAGCATAATGGAGAGAAGAAGATCATGTTGAATTACGCGAAGTTGAGAATACTCTAATCCGGATAGCTACGGGATCAGCCCAACATTTTCATTACCACGTTCCTGTATAATTTACCGATTGGTATTTCCGTCTTTTCAATTTCCATCAACTCATTGGTGAAGGACCTGATCTTTTTGAGTGAAACAATATAAGATCGGTGAACTCTTACAAATTCTTTTTCAGGAAGCATGGCTTCAACTGAGCTAATGGACTGCTTGGTAATAATAACTGACTGCCTGGTGAATATCTTGATATAATCTTTCATGCTCTCGATATACAGGATATCATCTAGCATTACTTTGATCATTTTACGATCTGCACGGAAATAAACAAAAGGTTCAATTTTCTTTTCTTCTGCTATAGCTGGCTCTGCTACCGGTTTCATATTATAGACAGCAAATACTTTTTGCATGGATTTCAGAAAGCGGTCAAATCTTACAGGTTTGACCAGGTAATCCACTACGTTCAGTTCATAAGCCTCCACCGCATATTCAGAATAGGCGGTAGTAAATATGATCAAAGGAGGATTAGACAATGACTTCAGGAAATCATTGCCATTTAACTGAGGCATCCTTATATCAAGGAAAATGAGATCAACAGGCTGTTTTTGTAAAAAAGCAAAGGCCTGGATGGCATTCTCACATTCTGCCGCTATTTCAAGAGAAGGAAGCTGTGCTACATAATGCCGAAGCACCTCACGAGCGGGAGGTTCATCATCAACGATCAGGCATTTTATAGTCCTGGTTTCAGGCATGGGTCAATTCAGGAATTGCTTTAACGGTTTTTACCGTAGAATCTCTTTCCAGTTCAACGGCAAGCTTTACAATAAATACATCTTCTTCCTCACGAATGGCAAGTTCATGTTTTCCAGGGTAAAGTAGTTCCAGTCTTTTACGGACATTGGAAATACCTATCCCAGAAACCGGTTTGTTCTCTTCCTTTATGGGAACCTTT
>CAMLGP010000074.1 GCA_946479535.1 uncultured Bacteroidota bacterium | reverse complement strand
ACTGGTAACTAAATAGAGTGGTCAGGAAGGCCTTTGATAAAATTCGCACTACAAAAACTCGAAACAGTATTATATTTAATGAAAATAAGTTTATGAACAGGTTGCAAATCATTTGCTTTCTTTTTCTGAGTTGTTTGTCCCTGAAGAAAGCAAATAGCCAGAATGGGTGGATCTCCCTTTTTGATGGCAAAACGCTCAATAACTGGAAAGCTTCCGAAAACCCAGCCACCTTCAGGGTAGATAGCGGGATGATCATTGTAAACGGCCCCCGGGCCCATCTCTTTTATGAAGGCGATGTAATGAAACATAATTTTAAAAATTTTGAATTTAAGGCTTTGGTAATGACAACACCCGGTTCCAATTCTGGTATTTTCATTCATACCGGTTATCAGGAGACCGGCTGGCCATCCAAAGGATATGAAGTACAGGTAAACAATTCACATACTGACTGGAGAAGGACCGGAAGCCTATATGCAGTAGAAGATGTAAAAGAAGTTTATGTAAAAGACTATGAATGGTATACCGAAACAATTATTGTCAGGGATAAAAGAATAACCATCAAGATCAATGATAAGACAGTAGTAGATTATACTGAACCTGATGGAGTTGAAAATCTGGAGGGAAGAAAGGAAAAGCATCTTTCAAGCGGCACCTTTGCACTGCAGGGGCATGACCCAAATAGCAAAGTATATTATAAGCAGGTAATGGTAAAACCTCTCTAGTACCTGTTATTAGCTCAATTGTGGAGAACACCGGACTGAATATCTCTATCTTCCTGCAATTACCAATCAAAACTAAAAAGCATGAAACGCCGGTTATTCCTTCAATTTCCACTTTTAGCCTCTGTGTTAGCAGCTAATGCCAATAGTTCTTCAAACGAGCGACCCTTAAAAGGTTTTAAGGTTGCCGCCAACAAAGACCGTTACCAGGAAGAACTACTGATCATGGGCGGAAAATTTGATCTTAAAGTCTCTTCCAAAGACACTGATGGTGATTTGCTGATTTATGATACGGTTCGTCATGAAAAAGGCGGCCCTGCCGTTCATCTTCATCACAACCAGGATGAATGGTTCTATATCATGAAAGGTGAATTCATTGTTATGGTTGGTGACGAAACCTTCAAACTTTCTGCCGGAGATTCTGCATTTGCCCCGCGAACCATTCCTCATGCATTTGCCATGACAAGTGAAGGAGAAGGTCAAATGCTGGTTCTTTTTCAGCCAGCAGGTTCAATGGAAGACTTTTTTAAAAAAATGGGGGAAGTCACTAAAGGCATTCCCGATAACATGGAGAAAGCCATGAAAGGATTATTTGAAACTCATGGAATGAAAGTTGTTGGCCCACCCTTGAAATTCTAAGCCCTGTTTTATACTTTAGCCCCCGGAGACTAAGTTATTTTCAATTCAATTAGAATTCTTAAAATCAAAACCAACAATTATGAGGGAAACAATGCTCATTTTACACTTTATTGGCCTTGCCATGGGTTTGGGGACCGGTTTCGGTAATGCGTTTTTAGGCGCTGCTGCTGCAAAAATGTCAAAAGATGAAGCAATCAAATTCCGGTTAAATACACTCGTATTAAGTTATATGGGTCATACAGGGATTGCGTTATTGCTCATTTCCGGTTTTTATATGATCACTCCTTACTGGAAGTCCCTTTCATCCATGCCCCTGTTAATGACCAAATTGGGCCTTGTACTGGTTCTTATTATATTAATTAGCCTGATCAGTGTTGCAAGTAAAAAGGCAAAAAATGGTGACGCAGAAAATCAGTTTAAGAAAATAGCGATACTTGGGAAATTGACGCTGATCGTAGCCCTTGCAATTGTAGTAGTTGCCGTTAATGTTTTCCATTAAGGCGATTTAACGAATTTGGGGGATCTATTCCCCCTTATTTATTTTTCTTATTCGTCTGCTCTTCCATAATGCTGTTCAGCGTTTCCAATGACATATCAAGGTAAGACGTGATATAGGAATGAGGGATTCGCCTGAACATGGTGCTATTCTTCACCATGAAATAATTATATCTGTCAACAGGTTTGCTTAAGCGTGATAATAAAGCCCGGTCCTCTGCATAGATATAATAATACTCAGCTACCTTTCTTCCCACTATATTGAATTCCGGGAAATTGTCATAAGCATATTCCAGATTTGAATGGTGCATTCCAAGAATATAGCATTCTTCAAGTGCTTCTATAGTCTCTACCGTTGGCAGTTGTAACACAAACCCACGCACCGAAGAAAATATCTGGTTTTCTGCAGTGATCCATGTAGTAACCTGGTTACTGGCATCATTGATATAACCACGCAAAACTCCTTTTATAACAAAATAAGAATAAGGACATAAAATTCCTGCCTGGTGCAATAGATCGCCTTTATTCAGGCGTCGTTCAAAAGAATGCTTTTTAAGATAGGCAATACATTCATCACTCATGGGGCTGAAATAGGAGAGATAGCCGATTGCGCTATCTAGCGCTAATTGGTACTCTGCCTTGTCTGTAGGGGATGGTGTTTGAAGGGTTGGCATGAAGTAAAAGCTTAATGCTAAGATACGTCTTAATACCCAAACACCTCTTTTCTGATCTTACTGTATTGGGCTGCCTTCTCATTCATATTTATATCACCGTACATTGAAGCAAGTGCATCAAGAATCATTGCATTGTTTCCATGCAGGGCAGTATATTTTTCAAGGAAGTTAATGGCTTCCTTCTTTTTATCATTTGAAAATAGTGCGATTGAATAACCAAATATCACCTGGGGATCAGCAGGAGCCAATTCAGCAGCGGCTTTCAATTCATTAATTCCCTCTTTACTCTCCTTATTCCGTATAAACCATAAGCCCAATGCATAATGCAATAGCGCATTTTGGGGTAGCACACTGAGTCCATTATTAATAATAGCCTTTGCTTCCGCTTCCTTATTTTGATCACGGTATAGATCAGCAAGGTTACCATATGCAGGTCCAAATGAACTAAAACGTTTGATGCAGGTCATGTATAACTGTTCAGCAGTGGCAATATCCCCGGTTGTCTGGTATAGGATGGCACGATTAAAAAATCCTTCTGGCCGGTGGCTCATTCTTTCCTGAACTCTAACATACTCCGTCATCACCTTTTTGAAGAGTTGATGTTCATCTGCCAGTAACAAACTATAGGACGGAGCAATTGCATTCATTGCCTCCATCCGCACAACAATAATTTTATCTGCCAGTAATGGCGACAGTTTTGATACAATATCCTGCTGGGGATAATTGCTTAATCCCTTAATGGCATTCAGCCTGATCAGGGGATCATCGTTGTTTAACTCATCAACCAATTTTGAGAAGATGCGGGATGAAGTAACCCAACCAAATTCTTCCATGGCCGAGGCCCTGATAATAGCAGGATACTTTTTATCAGCCAATAAAGCAAATAAGGCAGGTTCACTTTTATTGTTCAATCCGGCTATATATTGTTTTAGCTGGACCCAGGAACTGGTATCCTGTTTTTGGCCATACCATTTCATAAAGTTGTCAGCAGCCCATTTTACTGTCCTGTTATTATGGCATTTATTACAGGCATTGGGACTATTATCAGATAAAGAAAGATCCGGGCGTGGAATGCGGATACTATGGTCTCTCCTGTCATCAATTACCATATAGGTTGTGGGGGGCATATGACAGTTTACACACTGATTCCCTGAACTTGTTAATTGATGAAAACTGTGTTGCGGACCATCAAATTTTACCTTAGCGTGGCAGGAAATACATAATGCATTTCCGGTAGCTTTCAATTTCATGCTGTGTGCATCATGGCAATTCATGCAGGTTACACCTGTTGCATACATTTTACTTTGCAGAAAGGAACCATACTCATAATCTTCATCCCTTATCTGCCCATCCCGGTAATAGTTTGCGTTTTCAACACCTGCAGGGATATGCGTCTGCAATAAAGATTGGCCATGTACATAATGATCACTAATCCGTGTAGCCCTTGCATGACATCTGGCACAAGTTTCAATAAGGGTATCATTCATAACAACAGATTCTGGCATCGCTATCTGCTTTACCGGATCCATTTTCCAGTTCATCTTTTTAGAAGCCAACGATATGGGGAGCCCTTTGTAAGGATCAGCAGTTTTATTCTTCGTCCATTCAATATGGTTTGAGGCCGGGCCATGGCAACTCTCGCAGGAAACATTGGCTATTTTCCAGGTGCTATTAAAAATATTGGACTTTGCATTATAGTTTGTTTTGAAATCAGTGGTGTGGCAATCGGCACACATATAATTCCAGTTCTGATTAATGCCCATCCAGAACAAATCATCTTTATTGCCAATATTCTCCTTGTCATACAAATGAAACCAACGCTGTCCTCCATTTTCTTTTGGCCTTGTATCCCAGCAAAACGGAAGTGCCTGTATGCGGCCATCAGTAAATTTTATGAGGTACTGTTGTAATGGTCTCCACCCAAAGGTATAGCTCACCAGGAATTCTCTTCGCAGGCCCGTTGAATCTTTGGTTGAAACAAAGTAGTGGTTATTCTTCTTATAAAAGAGAGTAGTATCGCCAAAATAGATGAACCTTGAATTATCAAAATCTCCTAATACCGAGGATTGTGACACAGTATCCATTGCATGAAAATGATCAGACTGGGTGTAAAGAGAGAATTCATTCTGGTGGCATGACTGGCATTTATCAGAGCCTACATAAGTGGTCTGTTTTACTGTCTTATCCGAATTACCACATTTCTGCAAAAGCAAAACTCCACAAACAAGAATAGATATTATGGCTATCTTTTTCATGACATACGAATATATATCTTAAACCTGTCCTGAATAGGGAGTTACCTTAATGGCCTGTTATGCCCACCCCTTATGGTTTGCAGATCTCTTTAATAAATTTTACTTCTTCCTTACTGAACGGAGTATGGTCCCTACGGTAAATATCATGAAACCAGAGTGGAGGTTCTTTGCCATCACTTATTGGAGTATCCCATGCAAAAATGGTATTGGTTTTACCACTGACGAATCCCCAATTGATGGCTCCTACATTTTCCCTTTTGAGTAGTGGCATGATCAGTTGAAACAGGCTACCATTACGTCTTGCCATATACTCAGTACAAATTAATGGCCGGCCATACTTTCTAAGCGTATCAATATTATTTATGTGATTATCTATGTACGAATAATTATGATAAGTAATTATATCTGAATTTTCCAACTGAAAATTATTAAGCTCATTGAAATTATCTCCATATGACCAAACGCCAGCCGTTACCGGTTGTGAAGGATTTGCTTCTCTTGCCCATTTAAATACACTTTTAAGCAGCGGTAAACTTTTTTGAAATTGGCTCCAGTTACCTGGTTCGTTATACAGATCCCACATTAAAATGCGTCTGTCATTTTTAAAAGTGATTAATAAATCCTTTACATACAATTCAAGCGTTTTGAGTGAATCGGGGTGATTGTAAATCATGGTTCCCGGATCTCTTACCCATCCGGAATTATGAGTTCCGATCTTTGGCTCAGGCTGTTTACCCAACCGGGCTGTATCATTCCAGCAATCGTCAAAAATTACAAACAGGGTTTTTATTTTATGCTTGCTTGAGATAGCTAAATAGGTATCAAGACGCTTCTTAAACCCGTCCTTATCCGATGCCCATAACAGGTGATGAAGGTATACACGCATTACATTGAAGCCCAAATCCTCTGCCCAGCCCAGTTCCTTGTTGATTGTTGCGGTATCGAATGTTTCCGGCTGAAACATCTCCAGCTGGTTTATGGCTGTACTTGGCTGAAAATTGCATCCCCTTAGCCAACCCTGCTGTTTATACCAGGTATTGGCCTTATCTACAGTCCATCTTTGTGCATTGATTCCAGCTATTAATAGGAAAATGATCGCGAGTACAAAAGCAGGTTTCTTCATTACATTATTTTAATTCTCAATTCAAATACTATATGCTTTTTCATATCTGATATAAATATAAGGCAATCATCAGGATATAAACTATAGCCGCCGGAACAGGTCCCCATGCAAAAATATTCAGCGGACCCTTTCGTCAAGCCGGTCGCCCCCATGGTAAAACTGGTCTTTGGTTTGAAGTTTTATGTCAGACCTTTATAAAAACTGAGAAATGAAAGTCATTGCATTATTGGCCCTGGGTGGTCTACTCCATCTTACACCTTTTAAGGAAAATGTATATGTAGGCACCGAAAAAGAATCCTGGTCGTTCCATTTGGTGCAGGTTGATGACAATATCCTGGTATTTACAGATAAGGAAGGCAATCTACTGGTGGGGAATGATGAATTCAGTTATACCTTGAACAGAAGGAAAGATGAACACCCGGTTATAAGGTGATGTATTTTGATCACCTTTGCAATTCGCCTTTCTCTTCCTTTCCCATTTCGTCAAGTAATTGGATATTGGAAGAAGGGCCCAGATCCGGGGCATTCCATTGATGCAAGGCCCATACTAATTTTTTATCTGGTGTAATTTCCAGTACCTGTACTACTTTTTCCCAGTCTTCTTTTATAATTGAACCACCCCAGTTGCTAATTAGTGTATTCCCATTGGCTAAACGGTTCAAACCCTGTACAGTGTAAAGTGGAAATCCGGGGAAATCATCTTTATTTATTTCCCATACTATTTTTCCGGCAGGATTTACTTCCCGAACATACCCATTCTGGTTTCCGCTGATAAGTGTATTACCGTTCTTAAGTCGTATAGCCAGCCAGGCAGAAGGTGCATCTACTGACCAGATCACATTCCAATTCTTATCATATTCAATCACTTTTCCCAAGTCCATGTGAGCCAGTAAATAAGTGCCTTTGACTGTCATGCGTATATTACGGAATTGACCATGCACACTTTTAGGATCATCCGGTCTTGCTGTCTGAACAACATGCTCCATCTCTACTTTGCCGGTTTTCTTATTTATTATCATCACTTTGGCCGGTATTCCATTCTGACACAGAAATACTTTATCCATCCCGACAGGTTGGGCCGAATGGCATTCTGTTCCTGCAGGACATTCATAACTCCAAACAACCTTTCTGGCCATTGTAACTTCTGCAGCTCCGGTTTTACAAGCATACAGTACATTGCCATTAGATAATTGATGTATATCGCTAAATTCGCTTAGCTGACCATTGTGATCTTTAATAGGTATTGACCAGGTCCATGCAACTTTGCCTTTAACAATACGGAATATTGTTTGGGTATCCTTTCGGGTATCCCAGCCGCCTGCATATAAAAAATCATGTTGAGCAAGTCCTTTGCCCGGCAAAAAATCTGGCACAGGAGCTCTTGCTCCCGGACGTTGTGCCGCAGTTTTTGGTTTGGTAGTATCAGTGCTCTGTGCAGAGATAATACCTTGAAATAAGACCAAACTGAACAGGGCACATAATACTGGTCTATTTAGATTTAAAACTAAAGTAGGAAACAATAACTGTGGCATTCCTTTCATAAAACATGAATTTTTGAACCTGGTAAACTGAAACTCTTCAAAGAAAGCTGGATATTCCAGGCAATACTCTGAACAGGTTGCCTATTTATTGAATTAAATTAGCGAAAAAGGGTATTTTTCTGTCAAATCTCCGATATTATGACATGACTCGACGAATCTACCATATTATCAACTGGCTCATCGCATTGGTATGGTTTCTTAATGGCTTTATCTGTAAGGTACTCAATCTTGTACCAAGGCATCAGGAAATTGTTGCCCGGATCATAGGCAATGAACATTCCCGAACTTTCACCTTATTGATTGGACTTTCGGAAATAGTTATGGCAGTTTGGATACTGAGTGGAAAATGGTCAAAGGTTAATGTAATGACCCAGATAGTAGTTATTGCAGTCATGAATACACTGGAATTTATTTTAGCCTCTGATCTACTGCTTTGGGGAAAGTTCAACGCCCTGTTTGCGTTTCTTTTTATAATTTTGATATACTATAATGAGTTCCATCTCAATAGGAAATAACCCCGAAGCACTAAAATGCTTTCATTTCTAAAAGATCATCCATTTGCAGTGGAAGCTTTTTTTGAAAGCTCCCTGGTCCTCACATTTGCAATTCCTAAAAACGAGATCCAAAATTTGATTCCTGAGTGTCTGGAGTTAGATACATTTAATGATAAGTGGGCATTTATTGCTGTGGCGATGGTTCAGACAAAGGGCTTGCGCCCAAAAGGATTTCCTCAATTAATGGGAAATGATTTTTTCCTGATTGGCTACAGGGTATTTGTGCGTTTTACCAATAATGCCGGCAAGAATTTAAGGGGTCTTTATATTCTTCAATCCGAAACGGATAAAAAGAAAATGGAGTTCTTTGGAAATATATTTACTCATTATAAGTATACCACAACTGATATACAGCAGGTCAATGAAAATGGGCATTTAACCATATCCTCAAAAAGATCAGGATTTGACGTAACAATTGATAAAAAAGAAAGTCCGGATATACTATTGCCCCAAGGTTCACCGTTTGCCGATTGGAAGGAAGCGAGACGATATGCTGGACCTTTACCCTTTACCTTTACATACAATGCTGACAGGAAAGAGGTTTTAGTGATTGAAGGAGTTCGAGAGAACTGGAAGCCTGCACCTGTTAACGTGATCAATTACCATTTTTCCTTTATTGATAAATTCAAATCGGCTGGAATACAATTGGCAAACGCCTTTATAATACGCAATATTCCTTATTATTGGAAAAAGGGAAAGAAAGAGCTATGGAAAAAAGAAAACCTTTCCAGGGTGTGTTGAATATTTTAAGTTTTAACCGGCATTTTTATTTCTTTGGATTGCTGGTCCTGACCTTATTAATAATTAGCAGACTTTACATTAACTGGTCAAATACAATTTTCTGGATCGTCGTTATAATATTTATATATGGTCTGGTAATGCCATTGATCGTTTCTGCCTGGGTTTATGATTTCTCTGGGTATTACAAATTCAAGTGG
>CAMLGP010000073.1 GCA_946479535.1 uncultured Bacteroidota bacterium | reverse complement strand
CTCTATTGCGTTTTTCTGATGTCCTGCTTTTGTTAGCTGAAGCAGAAATTGAAGCACCCGGAGGTTCATTGACCAATGCTTTCAACCTTATCAATCAGGTTCGTACAAGGGCTGCTAATTCCACAGTTGCCCCTGGCATTCCCGCAGCAGTAGGTGTACCTAAAACCGCCGCGTATACAGTTCCTTTCGCTTCACAGGCTGCTGCACGTACTGCATTGCGCCAGGAAAGACTGCTTGAACTGGGTATGGAAGGTGGCCGTTTCTTTGACCTCGTTCGTTGGGGCGTTGCTCAAACAGAACTAAATGCCTTCTACAACTATGAAGCTGCTTTGCCTTACCAGCTACAGGGTGACCTGAATAATCCTAAAGCTCAATATGCAGGTGCTAACAGGGATTATTATGATCTCCCACAAAAACAGATTGATCTGAGTAACGGCACGCTTAAGCAATAAGGATTGTAAAAAAAATCAATAATAAAAAGGCAGTCCGCAAGGCCCGCCTTTTTTATTAATATTGTAAAACACTTGCTATAGATATCAAGGTGCTGTATGAAAGGTATAATCAGTCTTTTAATAGTAGTAATTCTATTCACCAGCTGCAGGGAGGAAACTGGCAAGTTTGTAAAGCTTTCCCCGGGTAAAACAAATATTCACTTCACAAATATCATTTCAGAGAATGATTCCATCAACATTTTTGATTTCTCCAATATTTATAATGGAGGGGGAGTAGGTGTGGGGGATTTCAACAATGATGGCCTTCAGGATCTTTATTTCACTGGCAATATGGTACCCAATAAACTCTACCTGAATAAAGGGAATATGGAGTTTGAAGATATAACTGACGCTTCCCAAACTGATGGCAAGGGTATCTGGAGCAGGGGAGTAGCCGTTGTTGACATTAATAATGATGGCAAACAGGATATGTATGTTTGCGCTACTGCCAAAAGAAATCCCTATGAACGGGTGAATATCCTTTATGTGAACCAGGGTAATGATAAAAATAATGTTCCGGTATTTAAGGATATGGCAAAGGAATATGGTCTTGATGACACCACACAAAGCACCATGGCGTATTTTTTTGATTACGACAATGATAATGATCTTGATCTTTTCATTGGCGTAAACCATATCATTGTAAATGAATACGCTAATGTTTTCCGGAAACGCAATCTGAATGGGGAACATCCAAGTACCTGCAGACTGTACCGCAATGACTGGAATGATTCTTTGAAACATCCTGTTTTTACTGATGTTTCCCGTCAGGCCGGCATTCTGATAGAAGGATATACCCATGCTGCCGATATAGAAGATTTTAATAATGATGGATGGCTGGATGTACTGGTTTTGAATGATTATGTTTCCAGTAATGTTTTATATATAAACAACCACGATGGCACTTTCACTGATCATGTAAATGATTATTTCAAACACGGAGCCGCCAATTCAATGGGCAGTGATGCAGTGGATATCAATAATGACGGTCTTGCGGATGTAATTGAGGTAGATATGGCACCGCAGGACAATTTCCGGAAGAAAATGTTCCAGGCACCCATTTCCTATCAAACCTATCAGAATACAGAACAGTTCGGTTATCAATACCAATATACCCGCAATATGCTTCAGCTGAATATGGGACCAACAGTTGGCGAGCAGGATACCATCACTCATCCTGTATTTGGAGATGCGGGCTATTTTGCCGGAATTGCAGAAACAGACTGGAGTTGGACACCATTAGTAGCAGATCTGGATAATGATGGCAACAAGGATATCTTTTTCACCAATGGATTTCCAAAGGATATCACTGACCGGGATTTTATGACCTTCAGAAATCAGGCCTATCAGCTTACTTCAAAAAAGGATATGCTGAAAGAGATCCCTGCCGTCAAGATCCATAATTATTGTTACCGGAATGAGGGCAATCTGAAATTTACGGATAAGACCATGGACTGGGGATTTGAGCAACCAACCTTTTCCAATGGGGCTGCTTATGCAGACCTGGATAATGATGGAGACCTGGATATTATTGTCAATCATATCACGGACCCTTCAGCCATTTATGAGAACAGGATCAATGACAAAGTTGAAAATAAACCGCATTACCTCTCTATAAAATTCAATGGCCCCTCCAATAACCGGGATGCGATAGGAGCCAGGGTAACAGTTTATCAAAAAGGGATTACTCAAACCTATTATAATAATCCTTACAGGGGATATATATCGTCTAACCCGAACATACTTCATATAGGACTGGGTACTAATCCGGTGATAGACTCACTGGTAGTTGAGTTGCATAACCAGGGAAGCCAAACCCTGAAGGGAATGGGCGTAGATAAATTGATCACAATAGGAATTAGTACAGATATGACTAAACCTGTACCTCCAATATATGCTTCTAACAACTGGTTCATCAATGTCACTTCCGAAGCAGGCATCAATTATGTTCATGAACAAAGGGATTTTATTGATTTCAATATTCAGAAGCTAATGCCTCATAAACTTTCCGAATATACCCCTGGCATCGCTGTAGGTGATATTAATGGTGATGGCCTGGATGATTTTATTACAGGGGGGGTAACTGGGCATAGTGCACAGCTATTTATACAGGATAAAAATAGCAGGTTTGCCCAGCGTTCATTGCTTGGCCCTGAGAGGGAAGCACAAAAAGCTTCTGAAGACCGCGGATTACTGTTGTTAGATGCAGATAATGACAATGAACTGGACCTATATATTTCAGCCGGAGGTTATCAATATGATAGTGGAAGCAAAGCGTATCTGGACCAATTGTATTTAAATGATGGAAAAGGGAAATTTACATTGGATTCTGCAGCTCTTCCCTTTAATACCGGTAGCAAGTTTTGTGTGCGGGCTGCAGATTATGATAAAGATGGAGACCTTGACCTTTTTATTGCAGGCAGGGTTGAACCACATGAATATCCCAAACCGGTAAGCAGTTTCCTGTATAGAAATGATTCAAAAAACGGTATTGTTCATTTCACTGATGTAACCAAAGAAGTGGCACCTGCGTTGATCAAACTGGGCTTATGCTGTGATGGCATTTTCACTGATTACGATAATGATGGGTGGCCAGACCTGGTGTTGGCAGGCGAGTGGATGCCGGTTACTTTCCTTCATAATGAAAATGGAAAGTTTGTCAATAAAAGTGAAACCAGTGGGATCAATGATAAGACCGGATGGTGGAACAGCTTAACCTCCGGGGATTTTGACAATGACGGAGATATTGACTATATAGCCGGAAACCTTGGTCTCAATTCGATTTTCAAGGCTAGTACCGGTAAGCCTGTTCATATCTATGCCAAAGATTTTAATGGTGATGGAACATTTGATGCCCTTCCTTCACTTTATTTATTGGATAACCTGGAAAAGGGCTCAGCCTGGCATGAATTCCCGGCTAATGGCAGAGATGATATGATCAAGCAGCTCTTAAGTACGAGGACAAAATATACTAATTACAAAAGCTATGCAACTGCTCCAATGGATGAAATTTTGCCGGCTGATAAAAGAAAGGATGCCATTGTCCTGAATGCAAACTATATGGCTTCTGCTTTTATTAAAAATGAGGGAAATGGGAAGTTTAGCATCAGCCAGTTGCCAGTACCGGCTCAACTTTCCCAGCTAAATGGAATTGTAGCTGACGATTTTGATGCTGATGGCAACCTGGATCTTGCATTCAATACTAATGATTATGGAACCGATCCGGCAATGGGCAGGTATGATGCGCTGGATGGGCTGGTATTAAAAGGTAAGGGCAATGGAGACTTTACCCCATTGTCCATTCTGCAAAGTGGGGTATTCATTAAGGGAAATGGGAAAGCCCTTGCGAAGTTGCGGTGCGCAGATGGAAGATTCTTATTACTGGCTACCCAAAATAGAGGGCCACTCCTGGCTTATAGAGGAAAGAAAAACGGGTTCATCATATCTGCTTTACCCGGAGATGTATTTGCACAATTGACAATGGAAGATGGAAGGAAGCAGCGTTTTGAATTCACATATGGAGCTTCTTTTCTTTCCCAGAGTGGGCGCTTTCTGCTATTCCCTTATAGGGTAAAAACCTGTACAATTACCGATAGTAAAGGCAATACGCGGAATGTGGAGTTCAAATATGAAATGAAATGAAATTATGGTACATTGCAGAGAGAAGGTGCCTACTGCTTATTTAGCAAGCAATTCATTCATTTTGTGAGTATCAGGACTGAGGCAATCTACCGGTAAACCGGAGCTCCGCTTATGCTTATACTTTTTCATTGATACTGGTTCGTTAAGAGAACCGGTAATGTTTTATTATTGACCCTGAACCTGAAAAAGTATAAATTATATTGTTTAATTTCTAACCATAGTTACCAATGAATAAACTTGCACTTCGCTCTTTTCCTGCAATAGTACTTCTATCAATAATCCTGGCTTCCTGCAAACAAAAAAAAGACATTGTTTTAAATAATGAAGATATCCTTCATAATAATCAGGATGAATTGACCCAGTTGATCATTTATGATGTTTTTACTCCACCAGTTGCTGCAAGAATTTATGCTTACACTTCTTTGGCTTCCTATGAAGCAGTAAAGTATATGCAGCCAGGTAGTCCTTCACTTGCCGAGCAGATGCATGGATTTGGAAAAATGCCAGTGCCTGATACCACTAAAAAGTATAATTATGTATTGGCCGCAACTGAGGCTTTCCTGGCTGTGGCAAAAAAGGTAACATTTTCAGTAGATAGTTTAAAAGCATACGAGCATGATCTGCTTCAGCGCTTCCATGAATCACTGGAAGATTCTGTATACGCCAGGTCTGTAGATTTTGGCGATTCAGTTGCGGGGGCCATACTTAAGCGATTTGCTGTAGACAATTATCTAAAGACAAGAGGCAAACCCAAATACCTGGGTAGTATGGAAGACGGAAAATGGCGGCCAACTCCTCCTGACTATCTTGATGGTATTGAATATTGCTGGAATACCATGATGCCCTTTGCTATTGATTCATGTTCCCAGTTTCCTGGAAATGAACCTCCAAAATTCAGCAGGGATACAACCAGTGAATTTTACCGCATGGTAAAGGATGTATATGATGTAGCCAGGAATCTTACACCAGAACAAATTACAATTGCAAAATTCTGGGATGATAATCCTTTTGTAATAGAACATTCCGGTCACATGATGTTTGGCAATAAAAAAATTACGCCTGGTGGTCACTGGATGGGGATAGCTGCTATTGCCTGTAAGAAAACACATGCAGATGAAGTGAAGATCGCTAAAACCTACGCGCTTACTGCTGTTGCCCTTTTTGATGCCTTTGTTTCCTGCTGGGATATAAAATACAAAACAAATTATGTGAGACCCATTACCATCATTAATGAATCGATAGAAAAAACATGGACTTCCTTACTGCAGACCCCGCCTTTTCCTGAATACACCAGCGGGCATAGCACTATTACTGCCGCTGCAGCAACTATGCTCACTCATTTATACGGTGATGATTTTGCTTTTACCGATACCAGTGATCTCCGTTACATTGGAATGCAGCGTGACTTTACTTCATTTCTGCAGGCCGCCGATGAATGCTCATTAAGCCGGCTATATGGAGGTATTCATTATCGCCTAAGTGTTTTGGAAGGTGGCGTATTGGGTAGAAAAATTGGTGATTTCATTATAAAAAAAATAAAGGAATAGCAACCGGACAATTAGGAGTTACCGGACCCTTACAGGCTATTAATTTCATTACTTTTGGGCAGTGAACTAAATCTTTTCTACTATGAATACTGCTTCTCCCCGGTATGATGTGAATAAATACAAAACACCAACAGGCACTAAACTCAATTGCAAGGGATGGATTCAGGAAGCAGCCTTACGCATGCTGCTGAATAATCTTGATCCAGACGTAGCAGAACGCCCGGAAGATCTGATTGTGTATGGTGGCCGTGGTAAAGCGGCCAGGAATATTGAATCATTAGACAGGATCATAGCTGCGCTAAAAATATTGGAGAATGATGAATCCCTGCTCATTCAAAGCGGCAAACCCGTTGGTATATTAAAGACTCATAAAGATGCGCCACGTGTATTGATCAGCAATTCCCAACTGGTTCCCAAATGGGCCAACTGGCAACATTTTGATGAACTGGAAAAGAAAGGATTGATGATGTATGGTCAGATGACAGCAGGTTCCTGGATCTACATTGGATCACAGGGAATTGTTCAGGGTACCTATGAAACGTACGCCGCAGCTGGTGATAAACATTTTAATGGAACGCTAAAAGGGACACTGAATGTTAGTGCTGGCCTTGGCGGTATGGGTGGTGCTCAACCACTGGCCATAACCATGAATGAAGGAGTTGCACTGATTGCAGAAGTAGAAGAATGGCGGGTTGATAAACGTATTGAAACAAAATACCTGGATGAAAAGATACGTGACATTGACCAGGCAATCGATCAGGCATTGAAGTACAAAAAAGCAGGAGAGAGTAAGAGTATTGGTGTGGTATGCAATGCCATTCATTTGCTGGAGAGATTAATTGAGCGTAACATTATTCCAGATACATTGACGGATCAGACTTCCGCGCATGATCCACTCACTGGTTACTGGCCACATGAGATCTCTTATGAACAGGCGAAGGTATTGAGGGAACAAAACCCTGATGATTATATTGCGTATGCCTATAACTCCATGGTACGCCATGTTACTTTAATGCTTGAACTTCAGAAAAAGGGAGCGATCACATTTGATTATGGTAATAATATCCGCGCGCGGGCACAAGAGAAAGGAGTTAAGAACGCATTTGATTTTCCCGGATTCGTACCGGCCTATATCCGCCCCCTGTTTTGTGAAGGAAAGGGCCCATTCCGCTGGGCTGCATTAAGTGGTGACCCCGCTGATATAGCAGTAACAGATGAGACTATTTTAAAACTATTCCCAGCCAATAGGGGGTTACAACGGTGGATATCTCTTGCACGAAAAAAGATTGCATTCCAGGGCCTTCCCGCACGTATATGCTGGCTTGGCCAGGGTGAACGGGAAAAGGCCGGGTTGGCATTTAATGAACTGGTAAAGACCGGAAAGGTAAAGGCCCCCATTGTTATCGGAAGGGACCATCTTGATACTGGTTCAGTGGCATCGCCTAACCGGGAAACGGAAGCCATGCTGGATGGCAGCGATGCGGTGGCAGACTGGCCAATATTAAATGCGCTGGTTAATACAGCAGGTGGCGCCAGTTGGGTGAGCCTGCACCATGGTGGTGGGGTAGGGATGGGTTATAGCATTCATGCCGGTATGGTAATAGTTGCAGATGGAACAGATGATGCAGCAGCACGCCTTGCCAGAGTACTGCGTAATGACCCGGGACTTGGGGTAATACGACATGCAGATGCTGGCTACGAAATAGCCAGGGAAACAGCCCGTAAGAATGGGTTGGGAATGGATTAATTCATCAGTCGCGTAATGGAATCAAATAGCTGATTTCTTGTAAATGGCTTTTCAATGTAATCATCGGCTCCGTTTTCCATGGCTACATCTTTGGCAGAGGAATCGAATCCTGAGATCATGATCACTTTAATTCCGGGGTAGTTCTTTTTAATATAACTGATAAAATCAACACCAAAGCCGTCTGGCAGTTTGTTATCCAGTAGTACTACGGCCGGATTTTCCTTTTCAAGGTATTCTACTGCATTGGAAAGGTATTTAACATGGTCAAGCTCCATTTCCTTTGCATCCAGCAAAATATTCAGCAATAAGCACATTTCGCCTTCATCCTCAACAATCAATATTTTTTTGGTCTTTTGGGGCAGCGTGGTTTTTGTCATTTTGCAGAGTTTAGATATTCACTAATCAGGGTTATGATTTTTATATATTAAAATCATGCCTGATTTGGGAGGATGTGGATAAATCCAATCAATAAAATTTGCTGGCAGATTCTTTGTATAAGTACTCTGGGTCCGAAAAATAAAAGCGACTAACCAATTAAAAAGAATAAAAAATGAAAAAGAACAGTGTAAGCCTTTTGGCAGGTTTTTTATTGATTTTCATGGGCTTAAGTATGCCGTCATTGAAAGCACAGGATGAAGATAAAATAGATAAACTGATAGAAGATGCAAAGGAGGCAAGGTCACAATTTGTGTCTACAGACAACCTTCTGGAGCCATTATTTAACAGTTCCGCAGGGTACGTAATATTCCCCAATGTGGGGAAAGGCGCCATAGGTGTGGGTGGAGCTGCAGGTAATGGTATTGTTTTCGAAAAAGGAAATGCCATAGGATCGGCTAAAATGAAACAGATAAGTGTAGGCTTCCAGTTTGGTGGACAGGTATACCGGGAAGTTATCTTCTTTCAGGACCAGGCAGCCCTGAACCGGTTCAAGGAGAACAACTTTGAATTTTCAGCCCAGGCATCAGCTGTGGCAGTTACCAAAGGCGCATCCACCAATGTAAAATACAGGGATGGGGTGATGGTATTTACCCAGGAAAAGGGTGGTTTAATGTATGAAGCCTCAATTGGCGGTCAGAAGTTTAGTTATAAACCCCTATAAACTCATTGACCATCCCGGAAGCAGATTCATCACGTTTTTGCTTCTGGAATCTGAATTGCCCCGATAGTTATCGGGGCAATTTTATTTAAAAGATCTCACCGGCCAAAAAATGGATCACTTCAATAGCAATCAGAATAATAATAATAATAACCGATTCAAGATATACGCTGTTGCGATAAAGCACCTTCCAGCCCTTTAATACCCAGGCTATCCGCGATCTGGCAGGTTATGATCTTGTAAACTGCCATTTCCCAAAGGTAACCGCTCTGCCACTAATCCAAAATGGTTTTAATAAATACTTAATTTGAAATACATTCACTGGAATTTTAAACAACCTCTCATGCGGAGTTTATTTTACCTGGTTATCCTCGCCAGCATCGTTTTATCCTGTAATCAATCCTCTAAAACTGCAGTCATCTCTGAAA
>CAMLGP010000072.1 GCA_946479535.1 uncultured Bacteroidota bacterium | reverse complement strand
ATACTGACCATGCCGTTAATAGTGATATGATCACATTTCCGATCAGCAGTTTCCATTTGAAAGAGGTTGAGTAAAACCAGAGTAGTGCAATACAAAGCACATTCCCCAGAAACAGATACCATTTTTGCAGTACCGGAAGTGCAATTGCAGTAAAAACAAGACCTGTAAAGCTGAGCAGGAGATGCCAGGCTATTGCCCAGCGACGGTTGATCTGTTTTCCAACCACATTCTTCCTGGGCTTATTGACCTCATCGATATTCAGGTCAAAATAATCATTGATTATATAACCTGCCGCAGCAATAACTATGGAAGCCAGTACCAGCAGAATAAAATTACGCGTATCCCGGTAAGGAATATTGCCAACATAAAGGGGATAGAATATGCAGACCTGGAAAAGAACCTGGGTAAGTGCAATGAACAGGAGATTGGGCAGCCGAATCATCTTAAAGAAAGCACCAATCAATTTCATTGATAAAATTTCGGGAAAGATACTGCAAGAAAATTTTCTTTCATCTCTTTATCTATTCACCGTGATACAATACCGGATTCATGACCCCAATGATCATTTAATTTTAATACAATTTCTAAAACCTCTCGCACGCAGCCCTTTCCACCATTACAGGCCGAGATGAACCGACAAACCTGTTGCACCTCATTTACTGCATCTGCCGGACAGGCTGAGATCCCCACCACCGAAAAAGCGGGCAGATCAGGCATATCATCTCCCATGAACAATACTTCCTCGCTTTTAAGCTTATGCTTCAATATGAAATCTTCAATAAATTTTTTCTTATCTGTAACTGAAAATTGAACTTCCATTATTCCCAGCCTGTTCAGGCGCTCAAGAGCCGGTGGCATATCAGCACCTGAAATAACGGCCAGACGATATCCTTTTTTAACAGCAAGTTGAAGGGCATAACCATCCTTGATATTCATGGAACGGGCCTGGTGACCATTATCGAGCAATAGCACCGACCCATCTGTAAGCACACCATCAATATCAAAAATGAAAGTGGTAATCTTTTTAAACCGGTCCTGGATATTCATAAGGGGGTAAATATACTTTACTTACTCTTTATACTATCAGTCATTACCTTATATAACTGCAGCAGTTTGGGATAATTCTTCAATAATGACAGATGTTTTTGAATGGTCTCCTCATCATTGCGGGTTGCAGGGCCCGTCATGGTTTGCGAAGGAGATGTTGTTTTAAGTCGCAGGGCAGTTTCTTCAATCAATGGTATAAGCTGGTGGAAATCCAGCCCCTCCTTTTTACAATAATCCTCTGCCAGAGCATATAAATAATTGGCGAAGTTATTGACGATAACAGCAGCCACATGCAACCTTGTTCTTTCCTCACTATCAGCTTTTGCAACAAAGCCCGGAGAAACAGAAAGCGCTAATGCTTCCAGTGTTTTGCTGGTCTTATCATCACTGCCTTCATAAAAGAATGGGATCTCCGGAAGATGATCTGTTTCCTTCCGCAGGCTCTGTAAGGGATAAAACACACCATAATGCTGCGTTACATCTTTCAGTATATCCTTGTTTACTGAACCTGCAGTATGAGCAACAACTTTACCCGGTAACCGTAGCGACTGAATTATTTCACGAATGGCACTATCAGTAACCGCAATTATATAGACTTCAGCACGAAGGTTCAGCAGGCTCATATAATTGGCCGATTCAGTATCCCATTCATACGCCAGCGCGCTGGCAGCAGAGGCATTCCTGCTTACTATCTGTAAAATGCTATGCCCGGCATCCTTGAACTTTCTTCCCAATACGGCCGCCACATTGCCAGACCCTATAATTACTATTTCCATGTTTCTGAATTTCAGGTGAAAGTTAGGATATATTGAAATTTTAGGCTTATTATCGGGATCAAACCAACAGGTACAATATTACGTAAATAGCCATAGCCCCTAATCCCATCGAACCCTTTAAAAGGCGGGGCTGGTTAATGATGAGAATTGCTACCCCAAAAAGACTAAATCCCACGCGCCTGGTGGCTTTCAGTTCACTGCTTATTCTTATTTTCATTACTGCAATGAAATATCCCAACGAATCCGACAGAAGCTACACTTATCTTGCCCTTGGTGACTCCTACACCATCGGTGAACAGGTTCCCACCAGGGATAATTTTCCCAATCAGGTAACCCAGCTGCTCAATGAAAAAGGAATTTCTTTTCAATCTCCCACTATTGTGGCAAAAACCGGCTGGACAACCGATGAACTGCTGAATGGAATAGACAAAGCGTTTATAAAAGGTCATTATGATTTTGTAAGTCTGCTCATTGGAGTCAATAATCAATACAGGGGCTGGTCCAAAGAAAAATATTCAGCCGGGTTTGAATCACTGCTAAAACAGGCGATTGGTTTTGCAAACAATGAGGCTTCCCATGTCATCGTTTTATCCATCCCGGATTGGGGAATCACACCTTTTGCAGAAGGCAGGAACAGAATCCAGATAGGCAAAGAAATTGATGACTTCAATGCTATCAACAGACAAATAGCTGAGCGTTTGCAGGTACATTATATAGATATCACTCCGGGAACCAGAAAGGCAGCCGATGATGCAAGTTTACTGGCGGCAGACGGTCTCCATCCATCCGGCAAAGAATACTTCATTTGGGCACAGCAGGTAACAGATACCATCCAAAATCTGCTTGGGCACTAAAAATTTTCCGACACCTGCGGATTTCTGCATGCAAGCGTTCGCTACAGAACAAGCCAGCCTTTGATTATCAAGGGATACAACCCTGTTTGAAGTACGGCCTTTTCACGCCGTAAAACAGCGCAAAATGCTGGCCTAAAAGGCTCTAAAAGAGAGTTTCCTGAAAAAATTATTATTCTTGTTCTAACTTGCAGCCGCTGAAAAGCGGTTTTTATCTAATACAACTGGTCTGTTTTGACGCTGTTGTATATTAATTATAGTCCACTATGGCGAAGAACCTATTGATTGTTGAGAGCCCTGCGAAAGCAAAAACGATAGAAAAGATCTTAGGAAGTGATTTCCAGGTTAAGAGCTGCTACGGCCATATCCGTGACCTGGAAAAGGCTGGTATGGGTATTGACCTGGAAAAGAATTTCAAACCCCGCTATATAGTTCCCGAGGATAAAGAGAAGGTTGTTAAAGAATTAAAAAACCTGGCTGGTAAAGCAAAAGAAGTCTGGCTGGCCACGGATGAGGACCGGGAAGGAGAAGCTATCAGCTGGCACCTTTGTGAGGTGCTGGGTCTGGATCCAAAGAGTACCAAACGTATCGTTTTCCATGAAATTACCAAGCCCGCTATAAAAGAGGCTGTTGAAAATCCGCGCAAGCTGGATATGAACCTGGTAAATGCTCAGCAGGCCCGCCGGGTACTAGACCGCATTGTGGGTTTTGAACTGAGCCCCGTTCTCTGGCGCAAGATCAGTATTCGCAATAACCTCAGTGCAGGCCGTGTACAGAGTGTGGCTGTAAGATTGATCGCAGAACGTGAACGTGAGATCAATGCATTTGCTACTCAAAGCAGTTTCAGGATAGATGCATGGTTTACTGCAAAAGATACGAGCGACAAACAAATCGGATTCAAAGCAGAAGGCGGAAAATATTCTTCAGTTGAAGATGCAAAAAGTTTTCTCGAAAGCTGTAAAGGCGCTGATTATTCCATAAAGGATATACAGGTAAAGCCTGGTAAACGATCCCCTGCTCCACCCTTTACAACTTCTACTTTACAGCAGGAAGCGGCAAGAAAACTGGGTTACGGTGTTTCGCGCACCATGCTGATAGCTCAGAAACTATATGAGAATGGACACATTACTTATATGCGTACGGATAGCGTGAACCTGAGTAATACTGCACTTGGAGAAATCACCAATACCATAAAGAGTATGTATGGTGAGCGTTATCACCAGTTCCGCAAATTCAAGAATAAGAACGAAAGCGCCCAGGAAGCACACGAAGCCATACGACCCACCTATATGAACAATTCCACGGTGGAAGATCCGGATTGGAAACGCCTGTATGAACTAATCTGGAAACGTACCATGGCAAGCCAGATGGCTGAGGCCGAATTGGAGAAAACAGTTGCCAAAATTGCCATTTCAACCAATAAAGATGAATTGACAGCAACCGGTGAAGTGCTGAAATTTGATGGATTTCTTAAAGTATACAGGGAAGACCGGGATGATGAAGATGAGAACGAAGATGAGACACAGGAAGGAATGCTGCCACCATTGGTAGTTGGTCAACAGCTGCCGCTCCGGGAAATGAAGGCTACTGAAAGGTTTAGTCGCCCCATGCCCCGCTACACGGAAGCATCACTTGTTAAGAAGCTGGAAGAATTGGGCATTGGTCGACCATCAACTTATGCTCCAACCATTTCAACTATTCTGAAAAGAGGTTATGTTGAAAAACGCGATAAGGAAGGAACTCCCCGTGATTATAGGGTATTGATCCTGAAAGAAAATAAAGTTGAAACAGTTACTGAACAGGAAAACACGGGTGCAGAAAAATCAAAATTATTTCCAACGGACCTTGGTCTGGTGGTAACAGATTTCCTGAAACAGTATTTTGATGATATTATGGATTACAGTTTCACTGCCCGTATTGAAGAAGAGTTTGATGAGGTGGCAGAGGGAAAGATGAAATGGAACAAAATGATCGATGATTTTTACAGCCCCTTTAAAAAGGATGTTGATAAAACCATTGAAACTGCAGAGCGTGCAAAAGGCGAAAGGGAATTGGGTATTGATCCTGTAAGTGGTAAAAAGATCGTTGCGAGAATGGGCCGCTTTGGTCCCATGCTGCAGATAGGAGAAGCCAATGAAGAAGACAAGCCATTCTTTGCTGCATTAAAACCCGGACAGAGTATTGAGACAATAACACTGGAAGAAGCACTTGATCTGTTCAAATTACCGCTAACATTGGGTGAGTACGAAGGAGAAGAAGTATATGTGAATCGTGGTCCCTATGGTCCTTATGTAAAATTTGGTGAGCAGTTCATTTCTATCCCTCGTGGAGAAGATCCCCTGGAAGTGGATATGGAAAGAGCCATTGAACTGATCAAGGAAAAGCAGCAGGCTGATGCTCCTATTGCACATTACAACAGCAAACCCGTGACCAAAGGCAAGGGGCGTTTTGGTCCCTATCTGAAATGGGAAGGCATGTTCATTAATGTTCCAAAACGCTATGATTTCGATAATCTTTCCAAATCAGATATTGATGAACTGATCGCCAACAAGATCAAGAAGGAAGAAAACCGTTATATACAGCGCTGGCCGGATGATAAGATCTCTATCGAAAATGCACGATGGGGTCCTGTGGTGAAATGGGGAAAAAAGATCATCAAACTACCACGCAAGCCGGATGAATCAAAATATACTGCGGATGATCTAAAGGATATCTCCATTGATACTGTGAAGGAATGGGTGGTAGCACAAATACCTAATGCCTTCGGCAAAAAGAAAAAGGAAAAGAAGCCTGCAGATCCAAAGATCGCACCCGTAAAAGCTGCGGCTAAAAAGCCTGCTACTAAAAAGGCATCTCCGAAGAAGAAGAAATAAATTATTAGATCAATCACCATGGTTCGTGTCTCACGAACCATCTAACTCTTTACGCCATAGTTCATGAGACATGAACCATGGCGTGGCATGAAAAAGCCTCTCCGTCCTTACGAAGAGGCTTCGATAGTTTTCACGGGATAATTACCGGTGCAATTGTATCGTTCCGATATCAGCTGCTTTTCCAGGCTGTAATGAAACTCCCGTTATTGTGGTGTCTCTGTAACCACCCGCAGTAGCATTAATGAATACTTCCGCAGATGATCCCGTCAATCCCCTGATCTTGAATTCACCATTATGGGAATAAGGAATTGCTACCAGGGTATCACCATTGGCGATGGCGGATACTACCGCTTTGGCTTCTCTTGGCAATACTTTACCTTTTATGCTGGCAGTTCTGTCCGGCACAAATACTTTTATCCTGGGCTTTAATACGAAATGATTATTGGCCACCCGCACAATAGAGCCACCTGCATCAAAGTCGAGCCACAGTTGCAGATCACCAGGCGAAAGTGAATCAACATCGGCTCCTCTAACATTGATCACAACGGAATGCTGGCTTCCCCACAAGGTAAGCGGATAGCTAACACTGTCTATCACAACAGAATTGTTATCACCCAATACCAGTTTGATCTTGTTTACCCGTCCCTGCAATGTTAATCCATTGGCAAGCAGGGTATCAACTCCATTGGAAAGATTCAGCAGATTGTATACGCCTGAACGGATATCCAGCGTATCCCAAATAGAACAACGATATTCATCATCATCATAGCAATCGTTACCGTTTCGATCGCCTCTGCCACGACAGCTGTCAGGAATAACCTGTACAACCACCTTCTGTATGTCTACGAATACCGCATCAAAATTGACCGGATTATCTGACAGATAGATCTTTACTCTTTGTTGGCCTTCAGGAACAGCTGAATCTTTGCTACTGTTTTCTTTTGAGCACGAAAAGAGAATTGCAATGGCAATGCTCAAGGCAAGGCATGCACGCAGTAAGTGTTTCATGTTTACAATTGTTTAAATAATAAATAGAGATGAATCCGCCAATAGCGGACAAGCCCTAAGCATTCAGCATTGGTTAGAACGACCTGGTAAATTGATAGGTTAATCTTTATAACTGTCTTTACACTCTGGTGGAGTAAGACTGGTGCGTGCTCAAAGGTGCATATTCAAAGGAGGGTTCTCTGGTGGAGTAAGGTTGGCTGGAATTCAATTTGTAAACGGATAAATTTTTATTCTATTATCTATTAATGTATCAATTTCTTCATTTGCCTGTAAAAAGTTTATTAATACGGCTTATAATAAAAAATGTAAAATAAATAGTGTATCACCCCGAATTTGCGGCCATTACTTTTACTATTTATTTTACACCTGGTGTTGACCTTCAAAAAGCCCCGCCCCGCTGTTAGCGGGACAGGAACTTGATTGTTTCCACGGGTAAAATCTTGATGCAGCTGGATTGTGCCGATATACCGGCTAATAGCATCATTATACCGTGGTTATAAAGGTTTTTGGCTTTTTAGCTTAACTTACCTGCATTAAGCATAAAGTACACCAAACTATAATATGTGGAAAACTAGTTGAAACATGGACCGTAAATACTGGGAAAAAATAGCGCCTGACTATAACGAAGAGATATTTGATGTGCTAAAAAATGACAAAAAAGGCATCATTCGATCGGCAATCATCAAAAGGGCCGCAGCATCCAAAACGGTAGCTGATATCGGCTGTGCGGTTGGCAAATGGTTACCGGTACTGGCACCTGCTTTTAGAGAAGTATTAGCCCTGGATATTTCTATTGAAAATCTTGGCATCGCACAAAGAACCTATCCGCAGTTTACCAATGTAGATTATATAAGAGCGGATATGTCTTCGCAAAAAATAAAATTGCCGAAATGTGATATGGCTGTTTGCATCAATGCTATACTTACTGATTCAGTCAAAAAAAGAGATAATTTTTTCAGGAACCTTTCCCGGATTATCCGGAAAGGTGGTCACCTGGTATTGGTTGTGCCTTCTCTTGAATCCTGGATGATGACCCATATCATTCAAAACAAATGGAAGATAGACGAAGACCTGCCTGCTAAAAAATTCTCCGCAAAAGCCGGATCGAAAAAATACAGGAATCTTCTTCAGGGTCATGCAGATATTGACCAGGTGCCTACAAAACATTATTTGCAGGAAGAACTGGAACTGTTACTATCACTGCAGAAATTCTCTATTGAAACCATTCAAAAGATTGAATACAGCTGGAAGACTGAATTTATAAAGCCCCCTAAATGGCTTAAGCGTCCCAATCCCTGGGACTGGATGCTTGTTGCAAAAAAAGTGGAATAAGTTTTGGTATTAACATTGTAACAGATTAATTGTTATACTCCTTTCCCCATCTGTGGAAAAGTTTAACTATTTCATTTGCCTGTCAATAAAGAAATTGTGAGTGAATAGTAGCAAATAACCACCATCATGGAAACGAACAAAGAAATATCAGCCCTTTTTCACCTTATTGATGACCCTGATGAAGAAGTATTCAACGCCATCTCCCAAAAGATCGTTGACTACGGCAAACCTATTATTCCCAATCTTGAACATCTTTGGGAAACTACTCCTGATGGTTATACGCAGGAAAGAATAGAATTACTCATTCACAGATTACATTACAGGGACCTCACAGAAGATATTCGGCAGTGGAATGTATCCGGCCATCATGATCTGATACTGGGTGCATTGCTTGTAAGCAAATTTCAATATCCCGATCTGTCCACTACACCTGTATTACAGGAAATAGAAAAAGTGCGTCGCAATATCTGGCTTGAGCTGAACAATTACCTTACTCCACTTGAGCAGATCAATATTGTTACCAGCATACTCTACAGCTATTATGGTTTAAAAGGAAGCGAGATCAATTATAAGGAACCTTCTGAATTCCTCCTGCATAAAACCCTGGAAGCAAAACGTGGCAACCAGTTAAGCAACGGAATACTCTATCTCCTCCTCTGCGAATTACTGGATATCCCTGTAAGGGCCATCAACCTGCCACGTCAATTTATCATCGGATATTTCAAGCCTGGTTATTCTGATGAGAACCTGGTCAATCCCATGCAAAAGATCGAATTCTTCATAGATCCTACCACAGGGCAGGTATTCACTCACCAGGATGTTGAAAGCTATTTCAAGCGCATAGCCGTTCCTCCCGTAGACGCTTACTTCAAACCCCGGAAAAATAAAAAAGTAATCCAGCACCTGCTGGAAGAATTTGCAAAATGCTTTACCACAGACAAAGATGAATATAAACAAAAAGAATTAATGGCGCTGGCATCACTTTTGGATTAACTTGCCATTATTCCTCACCTATTCTCTTAATTTTTATGAAAATAAATATTGGTATTTCCGACAAGAACCGCC
>CAMLGP010000071.1 GCA_946479535.1 uncultured Bacteroidota bacterium | reverse complement strand
AGTTTCTTACATTCTTATAATAGGACTGGTGGTCCTATTACCCATTGCCATTTTTGTGCCCTGGGACGGGTTCCTGAAATTACCTGCCGGTCGCCATTCAGAGATCATGTGGGTGATCATCTGGTTCAGCCTTTCTACTCTTCTGTCTTTTTATGGAGAAGTATTCCAGGCAAGATTCAGAGCGGCTCATAAAGCACATACTTTCATCTATCTGTATAGTTTCAGGCCCTGGGTTGAATTACTGGCGATGATAGTCATACTTCAATTCAGCAAAAGGCTGGATCACCTGGCACTTGCTGTGCTGGGCTCCACCATACTCTTCATTATTTCAACTCAATGGATAAGCCAGAAAGCCATGCCTTCCTTATCCTATTCGCCAGGATTGGTACAAAAAGGTTTATTGCGCTGGTTATTCCGAAAAGGATTGGCCTTTCAGGCATTTCCATTGGGAAATGCACTGATCTTCCAGGGGAATATCCTGGTCATTCAAATGATACTGGGACCCGTTGCAGTTGCCATCTTTGGATCTGTGAGAACACTGGTCCGTTCCATTAATCAGATGCTGGAACTGATCAACCAGGTGATGTGGCCAGAACTCAGTCATTTGTTTGGCAAAGGGGAATTACATAAAGCAGCCCGACTTCACCGGATAGGCGTTGTACTTTCTATTGCCATCGCCCTCTTTTTTGTATTGGTACTTGGATTATTTGGCGATAAACTTTTCGCGTTCTGGACAGGAAATGCATTTGCAATGCCACGCACACTTTTATTGTTATTCCTGCTTCCCATACCCTTTAATTCACTCTGGTTTACGAGCAGTGTCATTCACATGGCTTCCAACCGGCATGAAGGACTGGCGGTTCGCTACCTGATAGCAATGGTACTGGCTGTTGCGGGATGCGTAGTATTATCTAAATTATTCGGCCTGGAAGGTGCAGCTATTTCAACAGTGATTGCAGATATCATCCTTATACCCTATGTGTTCAGCGTATCACTGACATTAACAGGTGATACGTTTGAAAAATTCATGCGGGGCATAAGGGAAGAGATTCAATTAATACCCAAATACTTTAAAAAGACCATAACGCTGATAAGGCGATAAATAAAAATGCATCAAACGCTCCGAATACGACCATTTTTAGCAGCAGAAAAGGAACTACCCTTCCTCTTCCCTGGCTTAAAAGCCTGGCTGCCAAATGCGCCTACCTGAACCTGGTGGCACTGGTTTTATTCCTGGCTATCTATTCCTTTATAGACGTTTCTAACCCGGGGGCTATCCTATGCGGAATACTTGCGGTGGTGGTAGCTTTATTCCCCGTTATCTTCGCCATACAAAAGAAAAAGTTTACGGTATTGTTCAGTGGCATCAGTGTAGTGAATATTGCACCGATCTGGTTTCTTTACCTGGAATCTTTATTGCCAGGGTATGACGCTTACACTTATTCACAGCCACAGTACCGGGTCCTTGGTTATTTCTGGATTGCAGTATTTCAGTTCCTGGTAAACTTCATTTATGTTTTAGGATGGAACAAAGGAAATGCCCTCTCTAAAAGATCATTTTCTTTTTTGAACCATCTGCATCTAAGTCCCAGGTTCTATATCCGCTCAACCCTCCTTGTATTTATTCTGCCACTGGTATTCTTTTATTTCTATTATGGTTCAGCCAGTGTTTTATGGACTGCCATGACAGCAGGCCGCCTGGAAAGCAGCAGCGGTTTATTGATCCGTGATTCAGTTGGCAGTTCCAGTTCTTACATGTTACCATTAACCTGGATCTGGCAATTAACTCCACTGTTTGGCTGTATTGCATTTATTGCAGGTAAAAGAACACATAAACCATTGGCCTGGCTATGCCTGTTGCTGGGACTACTTGTCATTTTTGTATTCTTCCTTAGTGGATCACGAGGAACGATGGTATTTGTAGCGGCTCCCGCTCTGTTCTTTTTTATTTATTATAACTGGCACCGCGGAGTGAAATTCTGGGTAATAGCTTCGGCGTTGATGATCTTACTGATCGGCATTATGGAATTACAGGTACGCTTTAGAGGCAATCTTTTGGAAGTTTTAGCTGATCCCGCAAAAGCCGCGAAGATGCAGGGATTAAAATCCGTTACCACGTTTGACCCCACGGAATCACAACGAGATAATAATATGTATCTCTTCTGCCTGATGGTAAAGAGCTATCCTGATAAGTATGCTTATGAAGGATTCAATGATTTTTTCGCTGTACTGGTAAACCCCATCCCACGATCAATCTGGCCCGGTAAACCCATACTAAACGGAGCACAGGACATTACGCACCAGTCCTCCTTTGTGTTATCCGGGCCTTTGACCATGGGTACCACCAGCCTGTCGTTTTCCATTGTAGGCGATGCCTATAAATCGGGAGGCTTTTGGGGCTTGCTGATATACGCATTGACGTTTGCATTGTTCTTACTGTATTTCGATGGGATCATTTATTATGTACGCAAACGAAATCCATTGACGGTGGGAATTCTTGGCATTGTGATATTCCTGGCATTCTGGGGATATCGTGCATTTTTTGCATTGATCTCCTTCTTATATCCTGTTGTGTTGTTATTGCTCTTTTTGAAAATCATTAAACTGCTGCGAACCAGATGAAAATAACCTATACAGCACCCAATCGTGCACACCATTACCCTTACGCGGAAGCTATGCACCGCGCAGGTCACCTGCATGCCTTTATTTCAGGATTCAGCAGGTTCAGTCCGCGTGCCTCGCTTCCATCTATCGGAGATAAATTGAAGCGGCATGATTTCTTTCAAAATCTCTATCTGGCCAGTCTGAAATTCAACGCCGGTGGTTTTTTAAGTACGCAGTTCAATCATCTCACCAACCTGAGCCTGGATAAAGCTTCTTACAAAAGCGCCAGGGAATCAGATGCATTTATATTCTACCGCACTGAAGGGTATTCAACAACACAGCGTTTAAAAAAAGAAGGCGCAAGAACCCTTTGCATTATGGAAGAAGTGAATAGTCATGTAGACAACCAGCATTCCATCATGAAAGAAGAGTACAATAAACTGGGAATGGGACGATATACTGAAAAGATACCCGATCATGAAAAAAGACTGAAGGCCTACGAAGTAGCCGATTATATTCTTTGTCCTTCCAGTTTTGTACTGAACTCATTTTTAGAAAAAGGATTTGATCCTGCAAGATTACTCAAGGTTAATTTCGGCTTTACGCCCATGGCCTCTCTGGATGAACCCAGAAAAGAAGACAACAGTGGAACATTCCGGATGCTCTATGTAGGCCAGCTGAATTTTCGCAAAGGGTTACGCTATGCGGTGGAAGCATTCCGGCAATTAAAGCATCCGAAGAAGGAGTTTGTCATTGTTGGACCGAAAGCAGGAGTAACCGGTTTGGAAAAAACAGTTTTTCCTGAAGGAGTTGTATTTACCGGCACACTGAAAGGAGAAGAATTAAAAGAACAATATAGAAAAGCCAGTGTATTTGTTTTGCCGAGCCTGGAAGAAGGGCTGGCCCTGGTACAACTGGAAGCCTTATCATTTGGCGTTCCCATTATCATTACCACCAATACGGGAGGTGATGATATTATCAGGGATGGGCAGCAGGGATTTATTGTTGCACCTGGTAATGCAAAAGAGCTTGCAGACAAACTGCAGCAGATGGCAGATGACAATACGCTGCTTCGCTGTATGAGTTATGAGGCCCTTAAAACCGCGCACGCTTATGGCAGCTGGGAACGTGCTGTATTAAAGCTGGAAAGAATAATAAAGCCATTATTGAACGGATCAACAAGAGTAAAAGAATTGAGCAGGGTATGAAAAAAGCAAATCCCATAACAAGAGTACTTTTTTTATGGTCGCCGCTGGCAGACTATACAGTAGCCTGTTTGCGTAAACTGGCGGAGAAGAAAGATGTTGAGCTCCATATCATATTCCAGCCGGGGGAAAATGATGCGCCTTACAAACAGTTTGATCTGAGTTTTTTCAAAACGGTGATGATCTATCAAAAGGAACAGGAAAAGGAGCTTTTTAATTTCTGCATGGAGCTCAATCCTGATCTGATCATGATGGCCTCCTGGAATTATCCTTTTTATATGTCTGTTGCCAGAAAGAGCAAGAGTAAAGGCATTAAGGTGATCTCCACTTTTGATAATCAGTGGCGATCCACACCCAAACAATGGCTGGGCGTGTTATCATCTCCTTTCTTTCTGAAACCTGCCATTCATAATTTCTTTGTGCCTGGCGACAGACAGGTGCATTTTGCCAAAAAACTGGGATACGATAATCCATTGCAGGGATATTACTGCGCATTCACTGACCGATTCAGGGAAGTGAAACCAGCTGCGAGTTCCAATAAATTCATTTTCGTGGGGAGACTGGTACCTGAGAAAGGGGTGGATTACCTGGTAGAAGCTTACAAAGAATATCGCAATACCACAAAGGATCCCTGGGACCTGATCATTGTTGGAAAAGGAAGATTAAGATCCTTATTTGAAAATGTAGAAGGAGTGATAGTAAAAGAATTTGTGCAGCCAGGTGATCTTCCGGCTGTATTATCTGAAGCTACCTGCCTCATCCTTCCCAGTGTATTTGAACCCTGGGCACTGGTGATACATGAAGCCGCCATTGGCGGTTTATCCATTATTTGTACCCATGCCTGCGGTGCATCCACTCAATTTGTAAGAGATGGCCAGAATGGATATATCATTCATGCAGATAAGGACTCTATAATAAGAGCCATGAAGAAAATGAGTGGCAAGTCGCAAAAAGCAATCGAGGAAATGTCAGCCACCAGCCGGTTGCTGGGATCCCTCTGGACAACAGATAAATGGGCTGATTATGTGTATGAAAATATTTGTGAACCCCAAAAGCAGAGCGGGATATGAAAGTTTTGATACTGGGTGGATCTAATTCAAGAAATTCAGGCGGAGTGTTTGACACGGCCAGAATGATGGGGCAGCGACTGCATGAGAACAACCAACTGGATGTAGAATATTTAATGTATGATGATGAATATTCCGAAGAAGACAAACAGTACTACTCTCCTCTGCCTGTTCATAGTTATACCGTGAAGGGGTCCCGGAAAGTAGGTTTTTCTCCTAATATCTATGAAAAGATCGAATCCATTAAACCTGATATCGTACATACACAATCGCTCTGGATGTACCTGTCTTACGCCAACAAGAAATACAACCATAAAACAGGAACGCCCTATATCGTATCACCACATGGGATGCTGGACAGGTGGCAACTGAAACAGTCTTTCTGGAAAGACCTGAAGAAAAATATTGTGCTCCGCCTGTATGAGCAGAAGCACCTGGAGCATGCCAATTGCATTCATGCCCTTTGCAAAGAAGAACATGATGCCATCCGTGCAATTGGATTAAAGAACCCCATCGCCATAATACCTAATGGAATGGACCTGCCGCTGAATGGAAACCATTCAGTAAATAAAAAGACCAATGGGAGATCAATCAAAAAGCTTTTATTCCTTGCCAGAATACATCAAAAGAAAGGTCTGGATAACCTGCTGGAAGCCTGGGCACTCCTGAAACCTGATTATGATAACTGGCAACTGGTGATTGCAGGTGAAACAAAGGACACGGAGTATATGCAGCAACTACTGGCGAAGAGGAAAAGCCTGGAGATTGAAACAAGCGCTTCTTTCATTGGTGGGCAATTTGGGGCAGCAAAACAGGCTGTATTAAAAGAGGCTGATGCATATATACTGCCTTCCTTTAGTGAAGGACTTCCCATGTCTGTCCTGGAAGCCTGGTCCCACCATTTACCAACGCTGATCACACCTTATTGCAATCTTCCGGAAGGTTTTGTGAAAAACGCCGCTATCAAAATTGATACCTCACCAGAGAGTATAGCAGCAGGAATAAAAAAATTAATAGCTCTTCCTGAAAACGCAAGAAAGGCAATGGGGAGTGAAGGATATGAGCTGGTGAAGGATCGATTTTCATGGACGAGGGTAGCCAATGAAATGACGGAATTATATAATTGGGTTTCAGGCAAGGTAGCCAAACCAGCATTCGTATATGTGTAAATATTTTCTCATAACAGATGATCGGAGTAGAAAAAACAAATAAAATAAGTATAACAACGGATGACGGTCAACTGATCGATTCCTACACTGGCCCTTCATTTTCATTGAAGAACCGGGTGGGAAGAGTGCTGTGGAATATTACCTGTACCCTGCTGTTTCGTCCATCTCCGGCACCCCTTCACAGTTGGCGCGCTTTTTTATTAAAGTGCTTTGGTGCAAAGGTGGGCAAAGGAGTACATGTATATCCGCGTGTGAAGATCTGGGCGCCGTGGAATCTGAGCCTTGGAGATGAGTGCGGTATTGCCAATGGCGTTACGCTCTATTCACAAGGTGAGATCAGCATTGGTTACAGGGCTATTATATCGCAGAACTCCTATATCTGTACCGGCACTCATGATTATACGGTAAAGGAACACCCGCTTATCACTTTTCCGATCACTATAGAAGACCATGCGTGGGTGGCAGCGAGTGTATTTGTGAGTCCGGGTGTAACCATTAAAGAAGGAGCAGTTATTGGTGCCTGTTCTGTGGTAACGAAAGATATGCCTGCATGGATGGTGTGCGCAGGTCATCCGTGCAAGCCAATAAAGGAAAGAGTGATGCGATCCGGCAATAATGAAAACAAATTTAATTCGGTTAAGTAGGTTATGGTTTCAGTATTGATTCTTACAAAAAATGAAGAGCAGGATCTCCCGGGATGCCTTGAATCAGTAAGCTGGTGTGATGATATTCATGTATATGATTCATTCAGTAGCGACAATACAGTGAGTATTGCAAAGAATGCCAGCGCCAAGGTGACACAGCGGCAATTTGATAATTGGGCTGCCCACCAGAACTGGGGACTGGCCAATATACCGTTCAAACATAACTGGGTATTTTATATTGATGCAGATGAACGCATTTCACCGGAACTAAGAGAAGCACTGCTACAGTTTGATACAGCTTCCGAAAATGCAGTGGCCTATGAAATCCAGCGAAGGGATTTTGCCTGGAATGGCCGATGGTTACGTAACGCGCAGATATCACCTTTTTACCTGCGCTTATTCCGCCCGGATAAAATGAGATATGAACGACTTGTGAATCCATTATCGATCCCGGATGGACCCGTTAGCAGGCTCCCCGGATATCTTGACCATTATCCATTCAGCAAAGGATTCCGCGCCTGGTGGAACCGGCATCTTAGTTATGCTGATATGGAAGCCACGATACGAATGGATGAATTGCATACAGGCAAACAATTCTCCATGAAGAAAGCAATGTTCAGTAAGGATTTTACGGAACGGCGCTATCATCAGAAAGGCATATTCTATAAAATGCCTGGCCGGCCATTCATCAAATGGGTGTATATGATCTTTGGAAGAAGAGCATTTCTGGATGGAGGAGCCGGTATTACCTACGCAACACTGCAAGCCATTTATGAATATTTTATTGTGCTGAAGACAAAAGAGCTGATCAAGAAAAGTACCCTAAATACGCTAGCGGATGAAAAGAGTAATTGAGAACAGGATGTTGAAGTTCATATTTGCCGGTTTAAGTTTCTTTTATACCGTGGGACTATGCTACGTTTTCTTTTTTGCAAGGAGAAGGTGGAGAGAGTTCCCGGTAAGGAATTTCAATTTAGTGCCTTTGCGAAACAAGATGCATTACCTGGAGAACTGGTCCCAGTTCACAGGTCCGGAAAAGGCGGAGATCTATAAGGATGTGCTGGGCAATATTATCATCTTTATACCCTTCCCTTTTCTGCTGTTATTTCTTCTGGGCTTTAAAAGTTATCGCAGACTTTTATTCCTTTCCTGTATTTCCAGTATTGGAGTAGAGCTGATCCAGTTTATAATGAATGTAGGCGTTGCTGACATTGATGATATCCTGTTTAATACGCTCGGAGCAACCATTGGAATAATAATGATGTATATCATCGCACAATTACGGGGAAGCCGGGAAACAGTTAATTACCGGGTAGCCGGATAAAATACAGACCATGAGCCTGATCTCTTTATTGAAATTTATTACCAGCCATCCGTTGAACAGGAAGAACAAGTTCAATGCTATCGGCCGGTTTGCCAAATGGCAGATCAATTCAAGACTGAACCCCTATCCCGTTATCTATGCCTATACCGATAAAACAAAACTGATCATCCAGCGGAGCATGACAGGCGCTACGGGTAATTTGTATTGCGGATTGCATGAGTTTACGGATATGGGATTTGTATTGCATTTCCTTCGTAAAGATGACCTGTTCATTGATATCGGAGCCAATATTGGGAGTTATACAGTTCTGGCTGGAGGGCATATTGGTGCAAATGTTATATCCATAGAGCCGGTGCCCCAAACCTTTGCACATCTTCAGCGGAATATTGCCATTAATCAGATGAACAGTAATGTTCGTGCCTATAATATCGCATTGGGAAGTGAAAAGGGTGAACTCTCCTTTACCACATCACTGGATACAATGAACCATGTGGCAACTATTACTGACACAGATACAATACAGGTGCCAGTGGATGCACTGGATACTATCCTGGAAAAAGAAGAGGACCCGGTATTGCTAAAGATAGATGTGGAAGGATTTGAAACACATGTGCTGAGTGGAGCTTCCAATACGCTCTCCCGCAATAAGCTAAAAGCCATCATCATTGAACTGAACGGATCAGGAGAAAAATATGGATATGATGAAAAGAAATTGCATGAAAGGCTTTTGCAGAATGGATATCACCCCCACCGGTACAATCCTTTTGAGCGGGAATTGACTCCTATTGAAACATTTGGATCGCATAATACTATTTATATAAAGGATTTAGATTTTGTGAGAGACAGAGTGAAAACGGCGGAGAAGATTAAAATTAGAGAGAATACATTTTAGAATTGGTTCGTGAGACACAAACCAAGGCGAGGGGAATTGGTTGGTGAGACAGGAACCA
>CAMLGP010000070.1 GCA_946479535.1 uncultured Bacteroidota bacterium | reverse complement strand
CCATTGACCCCCAACCGTATTTTTGAAGAATTCCGCAAACAGGCATTTTTTGGCGGTGCACAATCAGGCATGTATGTAGCTGTATTGAGCGCATTTGATGCAGCATTGTGGGATCTGTGCGGCAAAGCACTGAACTTACCTGTTTATCAATTATTAGGTGGTAAGTTCAGGGATAAGGTAAGGGTATATTGCGATACAGAGTTATACGCCGTTCGCAATCCCGGGCCTGAGGATTATGCAAAAGCAGCAAAGGAAGCAGTTGCAAGGGGTTATACTGCTGTTAAATTTGATATTGACTCTGCTACTGATCCCAACAAATTTGACCGTTATAATTGGACGGCAAGCCTGGCTGAAGTAGAAAGAATGTTTAACTCCATAGAAGCAGTTAGAAAAGCGGTGGGACCTCATATTGATATATGTGTAGACATGCACGGAAGATATGATGCACCCACAGGCCGCAAAGTGGCAAAGGTAATGGAGCCTTTAAATCTTATGTGGCTGGAAGAGCCGGTTCCAGCAGACAATGTTGATGCCTATAAATCAATTACACAGGAGACCAGTACTCCTATTTGTGGTGGCGAGAACTTTTATCTTACTTACGGCTATACAAGATTGCTGTCTGAAGCAGCCATTGATCTTATCATGCCTGATTTGCAAAAGTGCGGAGGATTGGGAGAAGGCCAGCGAATTGCAGCTCTTGCCAACGCTTATTATACACCATTCTCACCCCATATGGTTGGATCATTTTTGGGAGCCATGGCCTCTGCTCATGTTTGCGCTTCTGTTCCCAATTTTCACATACTTGAATGGCAAACATTAAGTGATACGCAGCCGAAGTGGAAAGAAATTGTTACTTATGATAAACCTTTTATAGAAAAAGGATTTCTGGTTGTGTCTGATAAACCAGGAATTGGAGTAGATATAAATGTAGAAGGTTTGAAGAAATATGCCACCCCCGGAGTGCCATTCTTTGAATAAAAAGTACACCCTCAACCGGATTGTTGTTTTCTTTAAACAACAATCCGGTTTTTTTTACCAGGTTCTTTTACTCATTACTCTATCCAGTTCTGCACGGGTCATTTTTCCTAATTCCGGATGCTTTTCCAACCACTTTAAAAACCCGGTTTTAATTTCTTCATTCCATTGGCTATCTATTTCCCCGGTGCTATATTTACCACTCCTGACCATTTCAAATCCAAATTGGTCTTTCCGGATAACAAATTCAGAGGTATTAACTACTTCTTCGGCCATGTGGGCCGGGATAAAAAGAACTCCTTCCTTATTCGCAATCACCAGATCTCCCGGGAGCACCATAGCATTCCCAATACGGATAGGCGTATTGAGCCCCATCAATACCATTTGTTCCGTAAATGAAGGATGGAAGTCCCGAACAAAAGCATTAAATCCTTTTATATTTCTTATCTCCTGTAAATCCCTGGATGCTCCGTCAAAGACAACACCATTACCTGATTTACTATAAATAGAATTCGCAAGGGTAGCCCCCATGATACCCCCGCCACTAATTTTCCCAAAAGCATCTGCAACATATAGATCACCCCTGGTTAATATATCAATTGGCCATGAATTGGTATTTCCTTTCCTGCCCTGCCTGGCTCCCCTTTCTTTTATATTCTTCTCAACATCTGGCCGGCTGGGCATATACATAGCTGTAACTGCACGGCCTGTCATTGAAGTATCGTTAACGGTTTTCCAGTTCCCTTCAAACTGATTCAGGTAGCCTTCATTTTTTAATACAGTCCAGGCATCATCAATCATTATGTGTTTTGCCCTTTCTAAAAGATCGTCTGAAATTTTTGGCCTCCCATCCGGAAACCTTTCACCTTTCCATTCTGAAGTAAGAAATATCAATTCTTCTTTTGAAATGGTTTGAGCTACTATGGACCTGGTAAATAACAGGTTGAGAAGAAAGAACAGAATAGCAAGCTTGAATCGCATCTATGAACTTTTAAATTTTAATTGTCGAAATTATTCAAAGAGGCATCGGCTTTCCAATAATATTTTGAACGGCGGCCTCACCTGATCTCTCTTTTAATTGTGTAAGATAAAGACTTTGAGGAGTAACATGTTTGTCCATGGATTCAACATGCCCATTTGGTTTGGTTAGGTCCTGCAAGGCTGCATTAAAAATGACGGCATTGACACCTATATGGCCGAATGAATAATTCTGCGCTGTGGGGGGGCGTTGTATCAAAAAATCACCTTCGCAATTCCAAAAAACAATATTAGCTCCTGCCCACCCAATAATATAATCCCAATACCTGGCAGTGAGCGGGGCTTTTACATTATCGTACAAAATACCATTAACCCAATGATTATGCGGTTCACTGGTTGAGTAAGGATTGACCGCTTTGCAGTTTAGATAAACATTGCCGCTGGCCTCCTGCCCCTGTAAAACAAATGAGTGACGACCTTTTTGGGAAAAGCATCTTTGTACCAGGCAAAACTGTCCATTCATTTGATAGGTAAATCTTCTCGCTCCCATGCGGAGGGAAACTGGCTCCCAGGATTCACAATCCTGAACAGTTATCCATTTTGATCCGGCATTGCTTTGTACCACACTGCTGGCAAAGTGAAGGGCAGTCATATTTCGTACCCAAACATTCTTTGCATTGGAAATAGTAATAAAATTGAAATAATGGTTTTCATCAGAGAAATATTCATCGCCCTGATATTGATATTTCGGGTCCATTTTATCCCGGTCCATATTGCCATAGTTTTTTGTACGAACTGATGGATCATATTCCGAAATCCCACGCAGGTTCTCAATGCCCACCTGCTCAATCCGCTCATCAGAATACTTATATAATTCCCCTCCTCCCCATCTATTCTCTATCGCACAAAAGACAGGAGCATCAATGGTAATCGTATTCCCTTTGATTTCAACAATCGTTCTATCGTAATTGATATTAAATGGTTGCCACCTGTTTCTTCCAACTGTTGCACTGTCTAAGCCTAATTCTTTAATCCAGGCCATATTGCCAATGCGTCTCAGTATTACGTTATCGCCTTTTTTATAGCCTTTTGCTGATGCTACGTTAAAACTGGTAGCTCCAACAGGCACATAATTATCAATAATCACCTGTTTGGTCTCTTCCAGCAGCTTTATGCCGGCGGAGCCGGCAATGTTAACGAGGGCCTGCCTGCCTCTGGGACCACCTTGCGCCTGCATCTGTTTGGGTATTTTACCAATCAATATTGTTCCTATATCACTCATACCTTCTCCCCGCAATACCACCCCTGAAGCTTTTATACTAATAGGTTTCTCAAGATTGTATTCTCCATTTTTCAATAGTATCGCGCCCCTGAAACCGTAAGCATCTGGCGTGAGGGAACAAACACTATCAATTATTTTTTGAAGATGCTCTGAATTATCGCCCGGAACCGGCCATAGAACTGCTTTCACCTGAATGTAAGGTATGGCAACCCCACCTCCTTTATAACCAGCATTTGAAAAATCAGGGATTTTATTGCCAAGACTATCCGCAATGTATACCAGTTTACCATCCACGCCCGGGTATACCAGGGAAGTGAAAGGTGAAATGTCCTGAGTTTTTCCAGGAACTGAAAGCATGAAATGCAGAATACAAAACAGAATAATTCCGGATCGCATATTGATTATTTTAAATATTGAACGAATCCTTCCATATTGGTACGAATCCTGTAAACCCTGGTATAACTGACAATGTAAAGGGTTTTCATATCCTTGTCGCCAAAACAGAGACTCACCGGAAAGGAAGGCAAATTGATCATCCCTATGAATTCTCCTTTGGCATTAAAGATCTGAACACCATAATAAGTAGCAACATATATATTGCCCATTTTATCAATTGCCATTCCATCGGCACTGGATGATCTTCCTTTCCTATCCAGTACATTTTCCGTAAGGAACAGTTTTGCAAATTTTCGTCCGTTACTGATAGTTCCATCCGAATTTACATCATACGCCCAGATAAAGTTGTCTTTCTCACTTTTAACAGGATACCATGATTCATCATCATAGCAGTTATTGATATAAAGCGTTTTCCCATCCGGTGACAGTAAAATTCCATTTGGCATCGCAAACTCATTAGGCTGGGTAAGCCTTGTTATCTTTCCTTCAGGTGAAACATAGTAAACGGCACGGCCTGGCTGATTTTTCTGAGGCTCCATGGTAAATTGCGGATCAGTAAAATAAAATCCACCCCCGGCATCTGTAATTATATCATTGGGGCCATCAATAGGTTTCCCATTATACTTATCCGCCATTAATCTTACTACTTTTCCTTTTGTGGTCATTTCAACTACCCTGTGGCCCATCATATCACAAACAAGCAGATTACCATCTTTGTATGGATACAAGCCATTGGTTTGCATTTTACCTTCTGTAATATTTCTATAGCTACCACTGGCATCCATTTCAACGGTAGAGCTTTTTTGAGGATCAGCGTTGAAATTCTGATCAAAATACATATTTGAAAAATAAAGTTTGCCATTCATCCACTTTGGCCCTTCTGCAAATGTTAATTCTGGTTTGGTTTTTTTACCATCAACCAGAAGTTCCAGTTGGGCATCTTCAGGCATTATAGAATGATAAGCAGCCATCTGTGCATTTGCCTTTTCTAAATAATCAGTACGGGCGGGCCAGAAAATGTCCAGTGCATCGCAGCCGAGATCTCCGATTTTAGCACCATGTACCATATTTGCAGGAATACGCACAACACTGTTTGGTTTCATGCCCTGTTGGCCATCAAGAAGTATTTCATCGCATGAACCACGCAGCACAAACATCATCTGTTCCTCCGGGTGAATATGTTGAGGGAAAATGGAATTTGGATCCATTGAAATAAAACTCAGTTGGGTATTCTTACCCGAAATCAATCTTGTATGGGCTCCTTCTGCAATTTGCGTTAGCTGTATGTCATACAAATCATACACTTTATTGGGGACCACATTCGCCTGCTGGGTTTCTGTTATGTCTGCTAAATCCACTGGAAGGTTTTTTATGCCTGCTTTTTGAAGATAATCCAACCTGACCGGACTATAGGCTTCCAGCAATTTGGCACCAGATGTTCCCGAAGTAATAGCAACTCTTGTTCCTTTTTCAAGATAAATAAAATCAATTTTTGGTGTACCGCTATGCGTTCCATCTGGAGCTTCTCTTTTTTTACCCATGAGCTTTGCAGAAGACCCATTGACGGTTTGCTCAATAGAACCCTCCAATACGAAGAGAAACCTGTCTGATGTTAATACTTCTTCTGGAATTTTTGTGTTTGGCTGAAGACCAAGAATAGCGATCAGTGTCCCACTTCCCCAAAAAAGATTAGCAGAAACACCGGGATAAAGGTTAATACTGTCTAATCCATCTGTGACTTTAGCCGGCTCAAGATTGGATGCAATGGTAGTTTTGGGAAGGCCAGTAAGCGATCTTTTCGTTAGTTTATATTCTTTGATCAATTCGCTGTTACGCTGCTCCCAATCAGCTGAGGAGTTGGAAACAGTTGTACAATGCGACATGGAAAGGAGAAATATTGCAGATATTCCCCAAGTGAAAATTTTATTTAAACGCGTAATTCTCATAGTCAATTTTTGATTTTTAGCAGGGAAAATAGATATTTCATTTCAGGCAATTGTACATGATTTCCCGTCGAATTATTTTGAACATTTTTTGCTACCAGTTCCCTTATTTTTATTTATGGTAGGCTAATTATTCAATTCAAAACGAAAACAGCTTTATGAAACCCCTGCTTTTATTTTTATTCCTGGCTGGAGGCATCACAACCTTTGCTCAAAACAAAATTGATGGAAATTGGAAAGGAACACGTGAAACCCCAAATGGCACATTTGAAATAACATACACTTTTAAGGTTAATGGTGCTGATCTCACAGGTACCTGGAAAACACAATTTGGTGAAACCAAGATCGAAAAAGGAAAAGTAGATGGAAAAAAATTTTCTTTCACCATTTCATTCAATGACAATACTATAGAGAATACTGGCGAATTGGTTAATGACGATGAAATAATGATCAAGAATGAGAGAGGAGAATTGAAACTGACCAGGGTCAAATCCAATTAACCCGTCAGGCACCTAATTAGTACGCGAAGTATTACAAAGACTTGCTGTATATGAATTTGAAAAGATTTCCGGGCAAAACTGCCATGGCCCTTGCTTTACTGCTTTTATTCCTGGCTTTCACTACCAGTGACCATAATGCAATTAGTACCCATTCAACCTGGCGGCAATATGGAGGAACAGCTGATCAATCAAAGTATTTTGAAGCCTCACAAATCACTAAAGAGAACGTAAATCAGTTGAAGGTAGCCTGGGTCTACCCTACCAAAGATTCCTCGTTTAATTTCTTTAGTCCTATTGTTGTGGACACCATAATGTATGTACTTGCAAAGAATTCTTCCCTGGTTGCGGTAAATGCGATGACCGGGAAAGAGATTTGGATACATGCAAATCTGCAGGGGATCACCCGCAGAGGGATCAACTATTGGGAAAATAAAGACGGAAAAGATAAACGCCTGTTGTTTACACTCAATAATACCTTACAGGCAATAGATGCAATAACAGGAAAATCAATTACAAGTTTTGGCACAGATGGATACGTGGATATGAGAAAAGGACTTGACCGTAACCCAACCTCTATCAGGAGAATGCAGGCAATGATGCCCGGGGTAGTTTTTGAAGATCTCATCATTATGGGCTCAGCTCCCGGAGAAGGCTTTTTTTCCGCGCCAGGATATGTGAGAGCTTATAATGTGGTAACTGGTAAACTGGCTTGGACATTCCATACCATTCCCAAACCCGGGGAATTTGGATATAGTACCTGGCCTAAAAATGCTTATAAATATGTAGGAGGCACAAATGTGTGGAGTGAAATATCAATCGATGAAAAAAGAGGAATTGCCTACCTGCCTGTTGGTTCGCCTACTTATGATTATTACGGCGCTGATCGTTTAGGAAGCAATCTATTCGGTAATTGCCTGGTGGCTTTAAACGCACGCACTGGTAAAAGAATTTGGCATTTTCAAACAGTGCATCATGATCTTTGGGATTATGACCTTGCTTCTGCACCACAATTGATAACGGTGAACCGTAATGGAAAGGATATTGATGCGGTGGCTGTTGCTACCAAGCATGGATTCATGTTTGTATTTGACAGAGTTACCGGAAAGCCAATATTTCCAATTGAAGAGAAGCCATTTCCGGCAAGCAATATGCCAGGAGAAAAGGCATGGCCCACCCAACCTATACCCAGTGTTATACCTTCCTTTGTAAGACATAAGGTCACAAAGGATATGCTAAATCCTTCCTGGTCGGAAGAAGAAAAGCAAAAATGGTATAAGCGAATAGATGCTGCCAAATCAGGATTATTCATTCCTCCTTCTGATAAATACGAAACCATTATGTTGCCCGGTGCTTTGGGGGGAGTAAATTTTGGCAATACCGCTTCTTATCCTTCCAAAGGGATGATGTATATCTTAACCCAGGAATATGCTTCTGTATACAAGCTGGAAAGAGTAAAAACAGCCCGGGAACAAATGTCTAAAGACGATGTGCAAAAGGCAAAAACACTTATTGCAACCAGTTGCCGGTCTTGCCACGGTGATAACCTGGCAGGGAGAGGCATCGCACCTTCTATTTTAAGCAGCGGCAGCCGGATGTTATTTGATGATTTTAAAACCCTGATAACCGTTGGACGTGGTCAGATGCCGGGATTTGTTCATGTGGATGATCAGAGCCTGGCAGCCATTTATCGCTATTTGGGAGGAAATCCTGCTTCCCGGTTTGGTTTTGGAGGCGGCAACAGGAATCAAAATCAAAGAATGCCGGAAGGCCCTGTTGTAGCCTCAGGTGGCGCAACAGTTAAACCTGATGAGAAACCCGCTCCATCAATGACTGAATATCCGGCGGGTGTAGCACATCCGGCCAACCGCTATACAACTGATTATGGTACCGCCTGGCCTAATTTATTAGGTGCTCCCTGGGCATGGGTAGTTGCATACGATCTGAATAACGGAACTATAAAATGGAAACAGGCAATTGGTGAGGATGCTGAATCTTCTGCCAAAGGTGATAAATCTACCGGTGCTGTAAATGGCTCTCAGCGAAAAGGAATTGTGATTACTTCTACGGGTGTTTTATTCTGCACGGCTAAAGGAGGAAAATTGTATGGGTATGATGCAGACAATGGCAGGCCTTTATGGGAAACAACGCTAAGTTATGAATCAAATGCACAGCCGATCATGTATGAATTGAATGGGAAACAGTACCTGGTAGTAAATGCCACCAATAGTTTTATGAAGGACAGCTATGACCATTCAAAAGATCCTGGAGCATTACCAAGAGGTTACGTTGTATATGCCCTTCCTGAAAAAAACAATTAAACGAATAAATCTTCTGATTATGTATGAACGAAAATTGCCGATAAAAAAACTCAATGGAATTGATATTACATTCTTCGTTATTGGAGGAAAATGGAAACGTGATATCATTTTCTGCCTTAATTCCGGTATCAAAAGACCAAGTGAATTACAGAGGCATTTAATAAGAGTGGGAGCATCCGGCCGTGTACTCAGGCAACAATTAAAAGAGCTGGAGACTTATGGTGTTATCTATAAAATAGTATACACGGTTGTACCCTTTAAAGTAGAATATTACCTGACAGATCTGGGAAAAGACCTCCTTCCTTTATTCGATAAAATGAATGAATGGGGAAATAAATATGAACATCTGAACAAGGATTTATCCAGGTTTTCTGATGAAGCAATGGTTGCAGGAAGGAGCCGCTTATCACATTCTCATTGACGCTTTAATGACTGATTGTCGTCACCCAATACTTCATAACCTCGCCATTTAAATGATTTGGCGAGGCCAGAAGCTGCGGGCCATGCAATTTTGTGTTGCTGGCTTGCCACCCATTTTCTACGGTTCTCTTCGGTATCAAAAGAGATCTGTATCTGGTAATTA
>CAMLGP010000069.1 GCA_946479535.1 uncultured Bacteroidota bacterium | reverse complement strand
AATGATAAACCTTTTATGAATTTCAGCAGTGCCGCCTTGTGAATAAAGTCTGTGAAGTTATAAGCCAAAGAAATACTTCTAAGCTTTATGAAGTCTGACTTAAACGTAAAGGGATCACCAATTTGATTATTTCTGTAATCCGTCCAGTAATTCTGTAAAGTATATGCACTTGAAGTAGTAATCGCAACAGTGTTGGCCGCTCCTGTAGTTGAATTAACTCCTGGGAATACTAACCCACCTTCACGTCCCTGCAGTGACAATTTAGAAAGCCCTTGTCTTGTCATGTTCAACAGTGTGGAAGATAAAACGGTCCCTCCAAATTTGTAATCAATAAATACTCCAAGGGAAAGTTTCTTATAGGTAAATGTGTTATTCCAGCCGCCAGTGTACTTAGGGATTGAGCTGCCAACAGGGCGATAGCCTGAAGTAATACCTGGAGGATTTGTATTAGATGCCAGTGGTGCTCCACGGTTATCTACGAGAATTTCACCTTTATCATTCTTTCTGTATGTTCTGGTATAAAGCTGGTTCATTGCTAAACCTTCTGTATATCTTATTTCTCCCAGGAACTCGTTACCTGTACCATTAAAATAGAGCAACAGTATTGTTTTGTTTGGATTGCCAACACTGAGGACCTTTGTTTTTAAATAGCCGTTATTCCAGGAAGTTGTCCAGCTAAAATTTTTGTTTTGTACTGCCTTATATTCAACCAGCGTTTCTAAACCACTGTTCTTTAGCGAAGCTTTGTTTTGCTTGAATCCGGTGTATCCTGATGTACTGGAAGTTACAATATCTACTATCTGGTCCGTTGTTACCTTATCGAACGCTGCAATATCTAAATTCAGCCTTTTAAATAATCTTAGCTCAAGACCTACTTCTTTTTCCGTTACGGTAAACGGTTGCAATAAGTCATTGGGAACATTGTTCCCGGAAATGCTGGCTAATGTCTGGGCATTAAATAGCTGTGCATTGTAGTTATAAGTTAATTGCCCTTCATAAGGGTTCACACCCGCTGCACTACCTACCTCTGCCCAGGAGGCTCTCAGTTTACCATAAGTAAGCCAGCTAACATTCTGTAATAACTCTGAGAAAATAAAGCTACCTGATACAGAAGGATAGAATTTAGAGTTATGTTCAGGATTTAATATAGAAAACCATTCATTTCTACCCGTTACGTTAAGGTATAACATTTTATTCCATCCAAACTCGGCCAGGCCATAGAGTGAATTAACGCGGGTTTGGTTATAATTATAACTCTGGGTTCTGATGGTGCCGTTCCCAATGGAATAAAGATCAGGGCCACTAAAACCAGAAGCGTTTTGATTGGACTGTCTGAATTCTCCCCTCAATGTGTTTCCACCGAAACTGGCATCAACAGAGAACTTTCCAAACTCTTTGCTACCACCAACTAAAAAGTCTGCGTTGATATCAGTAGTAGTGGTTTGGTTTATGGTGTAGCTGCCTCTGTATGTACCGTTAGCAATAAGTGTTTCGGATCCTGTACCATTCAGCTGATTAAACTCTGTCCAACTAGTACCGCGATCATAGTTGAACCTGCCTTGTGCATAGAGCCAATCTGTAAGATCATAACGTAATGTAGCCGTTCCGAGCAGTCGGTTCCTGTCTTCCTTGTATTTCTGACCTTTTTGCAAGGGATAAAAGGGGTTGTTAATGGTGCCGATGAATCCATTAGTTCTCCATTCGCCTCCGGCAGCATTCACTGCGTGCTCCCGGTAGGCCTCGAGTGGAACTGAGACTGGCATCCTGTTAAAAAAGTTAACTACTCCATCACCTTGTGTGCCTATTTGCGGAGGGTTTATATAATCCTCGTCCGCATAATTAATGTTCAACTGCAACTTCAGCTGTTTTGCGATGGTTTGATTGACCCCAATATTAAAGATGGTTCTCTTGTATTTATTGTTTGGTACAATACCTTTAGCATCGCTCGTAGAAACAGAAGCCCTGAAACTTCCGTTGGCGCCACCGCCTGATAATCCAAGTGTGTTGGTAAGATTTGTTCCTGTTTGTAAGAAATCGAAAAGCTGGTCTGGATAAGCAGAGTAGGGCCTCATAACTCCATCAAAATTGATGGTGGGTTGCCCATCCAATTTTGCACCCCAACCAAACTGACCATTACCTGTAACACCTCCTACAGTGGTAAACTTGGCCCCAAGTAGCCCCTGACCATAATCAGTTTGTACGATTTCATCCATATAATTTAAAGCTTTTGAAGCTGTAAAACTTGAAGTGAAATCAACGCCGATGCCCTGGTTTCTTTGGCCTGACTTGGTAGTAATAATTATTGCACCACGGGCAGCTCTTGAACCATAAAGTGCAGCAGCAGTTGCCCCTTTCAACACAGTCATACTTTCAATATCATCAGGGTTAATGTTTGCCAGGTTATCTCCCCGGTCACGTTGCTGTCCTGCACCTTCAGCATTTCTGGCTCCCTGATCCATAGGTAATCCATTTATTACGATCAGCGGAGAGTTATCAGCGCCTGCAAAGCCAACCTGTCCGCGTAAACGTATCTGGTTACTGGCACCGGCGCCCGCTGCGGGTGGTGTTATATTAAGACCCGCTACTCTTCCTTCAAGCGATTCACCAACATTGGTAGTCCTGTTCTTCACCAATTCATCTGTATTAACAGATGTAGCTGAATAACCGAGTTTCCTCGCTTCTTTGCGAATACCAAGAGCGGTCACTATCACTTCATGCAAACTTTTGTCCGCGGCAACAAGGGATACATTAACTGTTGATCTGCCATTAACAGGTACTTCCTGTTCAATGAAATCAACATAAGAAACAACCAGTACTGCATTGGAACCCGCAGTCACAGAAAAATTACCTGAAGCATCTGTTGTTGTAGCGGTTCGGGTTCCTTTAACAGATACTGTGACAGAGGAAAGCTTCTTTCCATTGTCATCGCTTACGGTTCCTGTTATGGTTTGCCCAAATGAAACCATAGTAAAAAGTAAAGCGAGCGATAGTAAATAAAAATGGGGAACTACTGGCCGAAAAGCCAGCGAGCTTGTTCTACTCATATAGCAGCAGTTTTGAAGTTAGAAATCGTTTATATTATATAAACGTAAGTTTTACACTTATACAAAGTATTTGTTATTATGGAATAAAAACTACCAATAAAGACCAGCGAAAAATTTTACACAAAAAGAGTTGTAACATGCTGGAAATTACATTGATAGAATAATAAGATATTGGATGCCTGAATCAAATTGAATAGTTCCATCGGGGGGAAGGGCAAAATTATCCGGCTAATTTATGTGTTACTGGCAAGATCAGTTCATAATTAGCAGGAAATAATAGTTCATAGCGTCAAAGTATTTTTTAAGTTACGCAGCGCCTATTGCCGGGTGCGATTTAAAAATAGGTGGTTTTAATCACTCATCAAATACTTATTTCAATTTAATAAAGGCTATATGAGGAATATACTTTTTTTACTGCCCTTCCTTGCATTAACAATTTCAGGACATTCACAGGATTCCAAACCTTCAGGAACGATAGAATTTATTTCACCGGAGCTTTCCAAACTTATCAAAAAGGATGCTGTAGTTGAAATAGTTGCAGAAGGATTTCAATTTACGGAAGGGCCTTTATGGATTGAAAAGGATAAAATGTTATTGCTGTCTGATGTTCCCGGAAATACAATTTATAAATGGACGGAAGCAAAGGGTAAAGAAGTATTTGTGAAACCTGGCGGTTATACGGATACTGCAAAAAGGGGAGGATTTATGGGGCCGGATGGGCTTGTGCTCTCAGCTGATGGAAAATTACTGGTGGCTCAGCATGGGGACAGGAGAATTGCCATATTGGATGCACCTCTTGATGCCCCTCAATCAAAATTTATTACCCTTGCCGGTGCCTACAATGGTAAAAAATTGAATAGCCCCAATGATCTTTTTCTTACACCGGGTGGCGATATCTATTTTACTGATCCTTCTTATGGCCTTGAAAGAGGTGGTAGAGACCCTAAAAAAGAATTGCCTTATCAGGGGTTATTCCGTATTAATAAAGCAGGAGAGATTACCCTGTTGATTGATTCTATTTCTTCTCCCAATGGGATCAGCGTATACAAAAATGGGAAGAGACTTATTGTAAGCAATTCCGATAATCGAATAAAAAGATGGTATACCTATGATATAGCAAAGGACGGATCCCTCTTAAACGCCAAATTGTTTTATGACGTTAGTAATGAAAAGGGATCCGGCCTGTGTGATGGTCTGAAGCTTGATAAACAGGATAATTTGTTTGCTACAGGTCCGGGGGGCCTTTGGATTTTTACCAAAGCCGGTAAATTAATTGGTAAAATAAAGATAACTGGTGCCACTCCTTCCAATTGTGCGTTAACTCCTGACAATAAAACCCTGTTTATTACTGCTAATTCCTATTTACTGCGTGTGAAGATGCGGTAAGGTCACTCTATTTACCGGGTTGTAATAATAATATGGTTACAGAATAAGGGTCCAATGGCCTGGTGAACTGCGTTGCTATACCCTTTATCTTTAAATTGACAGGCATGATCTTTTCAGGATCAGTTATTGTGTTCGTGTCTTCTGATTTATCTCCTTTTATAACCAGCATCGTTGCTTCCGGTAATACTTTACCTATGCCTTTGAGGCTTATGTCTACAGGCTGTTGCCTACCTATCGTATTTACAATCTTTAAATAAATAAGTCCGGTCTTTGTATCCTTTGTTGCCGAATAGAAAACTGTGGGAACCTGCGGAGCTGTTGTTTTCCCATCAATACTGTCTCTTCTTGTAAGTGGCCTGGGTTGTGTTGGGATATTTTCTGCAGTCATTGGTACAATTTTATTTCCAAGATTGCTTCCGAATAGTTTTTGTACATAGTAGGAGGGAGAACCATAACTATTCAATGCATTATATCCAATCAGATCTGAATCCCATTGCCAGGCTTTTGGTGCTGTAGCTGTAGCAGTATTAACGTTTACAAACAGCGGCGCATAGCATGACATTACTATTAAATCTGAATTGCGTTCCATGCCAGTCATCCAGGCAGCGTCTCCCAGTGCAGCATTCATATTGGTAGTGGGAGCGCCTTCACGGGTAGCCCATTCGCCCACAAATATTTTTGGTCCATTGCGATCGTACTTATCATATTGAGATGCGTTTTCCCACATAGCCCAGGAATTTCTATAATAATGTTCATCCAGCACAGCAGGCTTCTTGCCAGATTTAACTTTCAGATCGGGGTATTGTGCATCGGCAATGGTAGAGATACAGATCAATTGCGGATATTTTTTTTCGATTGCCTCTCTGAACTGAACGAACCTTCCATCATAACTGCCTGATCTGTCGAACCAGTCTTCATTACCAACCTCTACATAAGTCATTTTGAATGGTGCCGGATGTCCATCTGCCGCCCGTTTAGCTCCCCAGTAAGTCTTCACGTCCCCAATACAATATTCTATTTCATCCAGTGCATCATCCACATAAGGTTGAAGGAGTGGGCCTGCATCAACATGATCACCATTCAGTGAATAACCGGCATATACTCCTAACACAGCTTCACCTCCAATATCCTCACACCATAATAAAAATTCAAGCAATCCCATTCCATCTGATGGTCGATAGCCCCAGGAGCCTTTATGTCCTGGCCTGTTTTCCAGAGCGCCTAATGTCTGCTTCCACGGAAATGCATCAGTGAGCAGCGGTCCTTCCAGGAAATTTCCACCGGGGAAACGTAAGAACTTTGGCTTCATATCAACCATCATCTGCATCAGATCTATCCTGGTGCCATTGTTTCTATTTTTATAGGTAGGGGGAAATAAAGAAACCAGGTTAAAATAATATAGTCCGGTGCGATTGGTGGTTATTACAAACCTTGCATCGGTGGTTGGCTTAACATTGGCAGCGGTGGTGAGTGTCAGTTCATATTTTTTCCAGAATGGGCTCTTAATAAGGTTAACTGTTCCTGATGCATACACTGTTTTTCCGTCATTACTTTCAATGGTTACCGCTATTGGGCCGGCGGTATTGTCCTCAATTACTGGCCCGGCTGGTTGAGATGGCTGTTGTGAACCCGGCCTGCGGAATGGCTGAATGCTGGCAGATCCCTTCAGGTAAAAGGATGCTTTGTAAGAAGTATTGGGTTTAACGGGGATGCCCCAAAATCCTTCGTTTGCTATTCCAACTCTGCTATCCGCTTTTTCAACCGTAAGCCGCAGGCAGCTTTGTAATGCACCAGTGATCGCATTACGACGTTCATCGAACGGAACGTTTTCCTGTGCAGCAATTATTTTCATGGATGCTTTGGAAGTATTGGTGTCTTCCTGTACCAGACTCCAGCCATCCGGTCTGGCAGGATTATCTTTAAATATCCGGTTACGAATTAATTCAGCATAGAGGCCCCCATCATACGAGTGATTGATCTCTTCTGTCATCAGGCCATATAACATGGGGCTTACATTGGCGCCTGTTTTTGTAAGATCTAAAGTTAGTTTTGGGGTTTGTGCATTTATACCTGAGGTAATAACAAATACACCTGCCAAAATAGAAAGAATAATCTCTTTTGTTTTCATGTAGTTTTTATATTATTCAATTAAGGATATAAACAAATTATTTGAACAGTTGTAGTGCATATTGATTCAGCGCACTGCACCAGGTGAGCCATTCATGGGCAGCGGTTCCTCATGTTTGTTTTGAATACCGGTAGACTGTGCCAATGCGATGCTGACAGTAATTGGTCATTCTATCCTCGTAGGACAACAGGTGCAATCAGGGGTAGTAAATATAGGAAATTTAAGTGTCGGTCATACGCTTAATAATATATTTTTATCCTTATTACCTATGAAACTCTTTTTTACTGTTTGTTTTATTCACGCCTTAACTTTGATGTATGCCAGGGGCAATCTGGTCTTTAATAATGAAGGAAAGTATTTACATTAAGAATATGGTTTGCAACCGGTGTATCATGGTTGTAACACAGGAGTTTGAAAAAGCAGGTTTGAAGCCGAGTGGTGTTAAAATGGGGGAGGTTGAATTATTGGAGAAGCCTTCCTCTGCTCAGTTGGACAGGATCGTTTCTTCCTTGCAAGAGTTGGGCTTTGAGATACTGGATGACCAAAAGCAGAAATTGATAGAAAAGATAAAAACGCTGTTGATTGATAAAATACAGTCTGGTGAAATTGAAGAGCATTTTATTCTTTCGGATTTTATTGGCAAGACCATTAATAAAGACTATTCACAGTTAAGCCGACTGTTTTCAGATGTAGAGGGCGTAACCATTGAGCAGTTCTTTATTCATCAGAAAATTGAAAAAGTAAAAGAGCTGATCGCCTATAATGAACTGACCTTAAGCGAAATTGCCTGGAAACTCGGGTACAGCAGCGTAGCCCATTTATCATCCCAGTTTAAAAAGGTAACGGGTTTTACTCCCAGCCAGATTAAAAAACACCCTGCTAATAACAGGAAATCGCTGGATAGTATTTGACACCCGCCATTTTCATCCTTCATTTTAATAGTCTTCTCACCCGCTAAATGGCTCCGGCACGGCCCGTGCTACTCTAATGATAAAGAGTTTATTATTTTTTCTCTCGTGAGGCATCAACAGACCAGCCACCTGCACCAAATGTTGCAAGGATTATACATCCGCCAAGGATACACAGTGGAAAGCTCCATCCTGATGTGCCGGCAGGGAAGAACCCAAGTTTATAAACTACCAGGCAATAATAGATGGCGCCTGCCATGACCAAAGCAAGCAGAGTGGAAGCCAATCTGGTAAATAAACCCAAAATAAGGGCTAATGCTCCCAGCGGTTCAGCAATGGAAAGGAATCTTGTAAGATTAAGATCAAAACTGCCCAGGTTATATGGGTTGCCTGACCACATGGGGAATTTTCCATAACCACCTGCAATAAAAATGGCTGCAATTATCAGCCGGAGAATTAACAAAGAAAGGTTTTGGGATTTGGAGTAATTCATATCCGTTGATTTTGTTTTTTCAAAAGTCATACTACCATTGCTGTATCACTATCCTCATCCGATCATCCATTAAGCAAATTCTCTTGCATTCCACAGTCTCAATGTGTTGCTGAATTGTTATGCATGAAGATAATCTTTTTCCAGGCTATGCTGATAAGGCCAGGGACGGCCTTTTCCGGTTTCACAGTATAATTTCAGACTTCTCAGGAATTGTCCCCACGTATAACTGCATTCAGCAAACATAGGAGTATACTCTTTCCAGTCGTTGTGATGAAAGACCAGTAATGCTCCTTTCTCAAAATCTTTTTGCTGCTGGAGCTGACCCAATATTTCCGGACGTTCATTCAGCATGGTTTTGTTATTACCTGGATGAATGGTAAATGACAGGGAAGTGCCGATCCATTCTTCCGCTCCGGCTGTGCATTTCCATTTAACCCTTTTGAAAGGAGATAATTCTTCAATCTTCATTTCCTTATGATAAATTGGACCAAAAGGAAACTTGGCAATGCTTCCCGTTTCAGCAATGGCAATTGAGCCTGGCGTCCACCAGCCAGATAATCCTTCTGCAGTAGTTATTGCGTCATAAATTTTTTCTGCGGAGGATTCAATTATTAATTCCTGATGAATGTTAGGCATAGTACCAGGGTTTAGGTTTAATCTATAAGTCAGTCAGACCGCAAATTACCTGCCGTAAATAAAAAGCCGCGGAATATTTCCGCGGCCTTATAGTCCTCATAAAAGCAGCGGAGATTAATTCCGCAGCCTTTATATTGATAATATGGACTTATTTCACAGCTACACTTCCCTGAATAGTATAACTACCATCAGTATTTTTTCCGTTGATAGCTAACTGCATATTTGGCCTGTAATTTACCGGATCCTTTACCCTTACAACCAGCTTATATGTTCCGGCAGCCACTGTTGTAGGTACTGTGAAATTATCAGTTATAGCAGTACCTGATGAAGAAGGCAGGAATAATTTCGGCTTCATTGTGGATGTTCCGGTCCATACCGTAT
>CAMLGP010000068.1 GCA_946479535.1 uncultured Bacteroidota bacterium | reverse complement strand
AATAGGAGACAATTACTCCTTTAGAAGTAACAATAGATTCTGTCTTGCATTATCAACTTGTGCCAATAGTTATAATTATTCCGGTAATCAATCAAAATAGTTAACTATGAAATAGATTTATTTCCTCCGCATTCTTCACATTTTTTGGTAGGGCTATATAAAATCAATTCCTGGGGCTGATTGCGGTAGGCAACTATCTTTAAGATTGAATAATGTCCTTAGTATCAATAGCAATGATTGGAAGAAGCACAGCAATGTGTAATAATTACTGTATAGAAAAAAATATTTTGAAAATATCTTATTGAAAAATTGGCAGCATCAAAAAATTATTTCAATCTTTGCATCGCAAAACATGAATATGCAACGCAGACTAAAATTACATATTGAAACATCGAACAGGTTTAGTCCCATGATGGGCTATACAGTTTGCGGGGCATGTAGTGCTACAGAATGAGTTTACAACGAATTCAATTAAATACAGACCCCGCAAGAGATTGTGGGGTTTTTTGTTTCATGACATTGACGATAAATGATTTATAAACGATAAAGTGAATGCTCAAACGATTACAACGTATACGATTTAGAACATCGCCTGTTCAACAGAATGGTAATGAACTATTCACGACCCAATGCCATAGGTATGCGCAGGAGTATTGGAGTATTGTGCCCATGGGTAGTGTGAATGATACTAAATCAGATCGACCGTGTTATCTTTTTACATAGTTCGCCACAGGCGGATTAGTGAGAGACCCGGTCGCAAAACGACCGGGTTTTTTTATGAATTGAATGAGAGTAATTCTTAAACGAAGCTCTACCAAAAAGGAGGTAGCTATGAATTTTTTGATAATCGTACTGGCTATTCATTTTGTAAATGAAATAATCAGCATTAAAATAAAACCCAACGTGTACAAGTTTGAGAATAATGGTAATGTTCGTATACCCGTTGAATTCTCACTGAGATAAACAAAGCATTAGGTGCAGAAAGGAGGAAACAAGCATTCCGCCGAAAGGCGGATGCTTTTCCAAAATGAATGACCATTAAACCCAAATATGAAAAGGTGGTAGCAATACCACCACCTATAGCAGCATTCCAATTGGCTGGATACTCCGCCTGGAACGGAGAGGATGCAGGTTCGAGTCCTGCCTGCTATACATAGTCTGTTCGTCTAACCGGCAAGGACGTAAGATTTTCATTCTTGAAATATGAGTTCGAGTACCGTACAGATTACTGTTGGATGGTGCAATGGTAGCATTTCAGAATCTGACTCTGAAGATGTTGGTTCGAATCCAACTCCAATATCAATTGTTGGCTTTAGCTTATTTGGTAAAGCGTCACATTGTGACTGTGGATAACAGGGTTCGATTCCCGGAGTCAACCGTGATGATAAGGAAGGCTTATAGTTCAATGGATGAGAATACTTCACTACGAATGAAGAGATATAGGTTCAAATCCTGTTAAGCCTGCATACAGATGAATAGTTTAATGGAGAAAACATCCCGCTTCTACCGGGAAGATTGAGAGTTCGAATCTTTCTTCATCTGCCAGTTAATTGGTTCGTAACTCAATTGGCGAGAGTACCGGTCTTTTACACCGGGAGTTGAGAGTTCGAGTCTCTCCGGGCCAACCAGGATGAATAGCTCAACGGCAGAGCGTCCCTTTGTTAAGGGGAGGGCTGAAAGTTCGAATCTTTCTTCATCCGCAAAGATGTGAGTGCTACGAAGATGAAGAAACATATTGGGAGAGTTGACAGAGTGGTAATGTGCTGGCTTGCTAAGCTATGGCTGCCCGCCTTCGGCGGATACAAAGGTTCGACTCCTTTACTCTCCGCCGATGTATAACAAATGGTGCTTTGGCTGAATGGATTTAAGCATCGGGGTGAAATCCCGAGAATCGTGGTTCGATTCCACGGGGCACCACTCAAGGACAAAAATTAAATGTTTAAAACTTAAACAATGGAACAAGAACAGCAGAATTGGAGAAAATTATCTGGTGAATGTGTCAAAGGATCTATTGTCGATGAAGTAGATAGCGTATTGGCTCGTGAAAGAGAAATGGGCCATGATTTGAAAGTGTGCATCGGTACCGATAGCCAGGTTAAAGGAAAGGTCACTGAGTTCGCTACTGTTATTGTATTCATCCGGAAGGGAAAAGGGGGATTCATGTACATACACAATGAAATTACCCGGCAAAAGATGAGTATCAAACAGCGGATGCTGACGGAAGTTGGAAAAAGTATTGAAGTGGCTTATGCCTTAAGCAATACCTTTTCACGGTACGCTGTAGACTTAGAAGTGCACGCTGACATTAACACTAACCCCAGTTTCAAAAGCAATGATGCTTTGAAAGAAGCAATGGGGTATATAGTTGGGATGGGGTTTGCTTTCAAAGCCAAACCAGAGGCCTTTGCCAGTTCCAGTTGTGCAAATAAAGTAGTTCAATAATTTTTAAATGAAATCAATGAATAAGATCATCCAAAATGCAAGGCAGGTAAACGGATTTTACCACAGTAGAGGGATATTTTATTTCTCGCGTAAGCAGAATGATTATGAAGACACGTAAAGCTATAAAACACGAACAATTGCTGGCAGCTCAGGAAAAGGAGGAGATCATTACTAATGCATTAAAATTTTCCAGAAAGCGGTTCAAGAAATTTGATGAGATCATACTCCAGTTATACCTGGAAAAGGATTTAAGCTCTTATTTCTGTGACCGCAGGATTTGGAAAATAAATGAATGCTTTTCAGGCAAGCCAGTTAAGGGGGAGGAAAGAGCAGTGCTGAAGAATGTGTTCCTGTATTTATACAGATATTCATCAGTGATGTCAGGAGAAGATTATATCCAGGCTGTATTCAATATGTTTAAGTTAAGGAAGCAATGGATAAAAGATATTTTTTGCTGGGAACCAGTTTCAAAGAGAGGCGTTACACAGGTTCATGAACTGGCTCTTTATCTCTTTTGTCAATATAAAGTACCGGAGTTTCTGTATAAGGCATTTTATGAAAAGGATAAATCTGAATATATACTCTGGTTTATTCATATTGGAACAGGTAAGAAGGCAAGAGAGCTTCCAAATATGCCTCTGCCGTTTACCCAGAAAATGGCTCATTACTTTTTGCAGGCTCCCGCTGTATTCAATATCAGTGAAGCATTACGCTGGGCACAGGTAAAAGGTATGAATGGGGACAATCGGTTGGCTGAGAGAATAGCGTATTCCTGGATTGGATCAAAGCCTTACGAGCAGGAAGATTTTTGGGAAGCATTTATACGAATTCTGATCAATGGGGAAATGTTTAGCCATGAACACGTAACGCAACTGATTGATCACGTGAGGGACTCCAAACGAGTGAATCCCGAGTATTCTTTGAAAGGAAGGACCTTACAATCTCTGTTAAGGCAGAGTGACGAATGGCATAAACAGGTCGTTCTAATGAAAGGAAATCAATCGTGGAATTCCTGCGGAATAAAAGAGTACAGAGTGGAAAAGAAGGATGAATATATACAATTGGAGGAATTAACAGGGTCCAGGCTGCTTGCAGACGAAGGTAGAGTCATGAAACATTGTGTAGGAACCTATATTCATTATTGCTTTACCGGACGCTCTGCGATCTTTTCTTTCCGCAGATATATCCAAGGGGTATTAATGGAACGAATGGCAACAGTTGAGGTAAATCTTTTTTCAAAAAGAATAGTTCAGGCCAAGAGCAGAATGAATGGGAAAATATCAGATGAAGTTAAAAAACATCTTGAGTTATGGGCAAAGAAGAATGATTTGTCAGTTAACCCGTATTTATAAGGAATGCCTATGAATGGATTTATACGAATTACTTAGGTAGAAATATCAATAAAGAGCTTGCTTAACGGCAAGACGGATGTGGATCTGTGAAATACAAACCAGGTCAGTGTTTCAAAGAAGCACGGCAGTGCAGAAGCAGTTGCTATCTGTATGCTATTGTTCTCGCAGGGACATGTCCGCCATAACGCTTGGGTCATGGGTTCAACTCCCGTCCGGGCATTAGCCCGGTAGCTCAGTGGTAGAGCAAAGCACTTGCGGGTTCAACTCCCGCTCCAGATTCCGTAAGGATCTACTGGATAGCTCAACGGTAGAGCACTACACTGATAATGTAGAGGTTGAAGTCCACCGCTTCCTAAAAAATGGTGACCAGAAAATAAAGCCAGGTTTATTACCGGCTGCTTGAATGTCTCAGGACAGAACAGGCAGCAATCCGGTACTAACCTGAAGACTGATCTCAAATAGTGGAAGTTATTCACTTCAGTAGTCAGATGTCATTACAAAATGTAATGAGGGAGAGACTGATGAACTGATCTGGCGAACATTATTGAAAATCAGACTCCGTTACTAGCAGATGGTGTATAAAACTGGCTTTATTCATTAAATTATTTAAACGCTAAAGCTTTCCGCAAAAGGAAAGAAGGAGGAAATATGAGAATTGTAAAAATTAACGCCTACCAGGTTGGTCTGGTATTTAAAAATGGCGAATATCAGCGTATGCTGATGGCAGGAAAATACTGGTTCTGGAAAAATGCAAAAGTTTGGGGATTTGATATCACTAAACCATTTGTTGCACCAGTTGAACTCAACATCCTGCTTCAGGATAAAGCCCTGGCTGATATCCTGCATGTTGTGGAAGTGAAGGACAATGAAATTGTGCTTCATTACGAAAATGGTTTGCTGAAAGAGGTTTTGACTGCAGGCCGTTATGCTTTCTGGAAAAGCATTATACAGCATGAATTTGTACGGGCTGATATCAGCAAGCTGGAAATCACTGAAAAGCTGGACCGTGCAACCCTGATGAATAAGCTTGTAGCTCCGTTTGTTCGCAGCGTGAGTGTTGAGAATTATGAAAAGGCAGTATTGTTCATCGATGGTAAATATGAAAGAGTGCTGGAAAGTGGTGTATACTACTGGTGGAAGAACAATATTGCTGTTCACGTAGCGAGAGTTGACATGCGTCAGCAGCAGCTGGAAATTAATGGTCAGGAAATTCTGACCAGAGACAAGGCTGGACTGCGTATCAATGCCTGGGCACAATACCGTGTTGCTGACATTGAAAAGGCGGTTTTGCAGAATAAAGAGTATGATAAGCAGCTTTATGTGGCTTTTCAGCTGGCATTGCGCCAGTATGTAGCCGGCTACAATTTTGATGAATTACTGGAAAAGAAGGAGCACATTGTTCCATACGTATTGCAGAGCGTGAAAGACAAGGCCGAGGCCCTGGGTGTGGAAGTGAAGGACTTCGGTATCCGTGATATCATCCTGCCGGGTGATGTGAAAGAGATCATGAATCAGGTACTGATTGCCGAGAAAAAAGCTCAGGCAAACACTATCATGCGTCGTGAGGAAACTGCCAGCACCCGTAGTTTGCTGAATACTGCCAAACTGATGGAAGAAAATGCAATGCTTTGGAAACTGAAGGAAATGGAATATGTTGAAAAGATTGCAGAGAAGATCAACAACATTAGCGTAAGTGGTAACGGCATGCTGATTGAGCAGTTGAAACAAATATTTGTAGCTCAGAAATAACCAGACATCCGGTATCTATCCGGTACCGGATGTTTTTAGGATCTTTAATTAGTGAATCTGATTTAAAACGAAAGGAATGAGTAAATTAAAAATAGAAGGAAAAGAGCTAAGAGCTATCGGGTTCCCTGAAGGACCGGTGATTAGCATTGCCATGAATGTAATGGAGAAGAATTTTAAGCATCACTCAAAGGAAGAAGCACTTGCTATCCTGAAAGGAGTTCTACAGGCTCCTGACGACTATGCCAATGATGAAGCCCTGGGTTTGATTGCAAAACAGTTGATTCCAAAAGAAGAACTGGAGGGACAGAACATTTCGTTGAACCAATCAGGAATTCAATTCAATGTATTTGGACAGGAGCATATAGAAGAGGGCGCCATGCACCAGATGTACCAGGCGGCTAAGTTGCCTATTAGTGTGGCCGGTGCATTAATGCCGGATGCCCATAGTGGGTATGGTCTACCTATTGGTGGTGTACTGGCCACTGAAAATGCCGTTATTCCTTATGGTGTTGGAGTGGATATTGGTTGTAGAATGTGTTTGAGCCTTTTTGATATTGATCCAAAAGAGCTGATCCAAAAGGAAGGTTATTTTGCCAGAGAGATCAATGAGGCAACACTTTTCGGTAGTGGTGCTCTGTTCAAACAGGCGGAAGATGATGAAGTAATGGAAAGCGAGTTGTTTAAACAATTGCCTTTACTGAAAGGACTGCACGGCCGTGCCTGGAAACAATTAGGTTCATCCGGTTCGGGTAATCACTTTGTGGAATTTGGTATGGTAGAGATTGCTGAAAAAGATGAGAAATTAGGTATTGAGGCCGGAAAGTATACAGGACTGTTGTCTCATTCTGGTTCCAGGGCATTGGGTGCAAATATTGCCAACTATTATACTAAGCTGGCGATCAGCAAGAGACGTTTGCCACAAGATGCGAAGAACCTGGCATGGCTTACTTTAGATGAGGAAGAAGGAATGGAATACTGGCTGGCTATGAACCTTGCAGGTGATTACGCTTCTGCCTGCCACCACATCATTCATGCTAAAATTGCAAAACAGTTAGGTCGTAAACCAGTAAAGATGGTTGAAAACCATCACAATTTTGCATGGAAAGAAAAATGGGAAGGAAAGGATGTAATTGTTCATCGTAAAGGGGCAACTCCTGCCGGCAAGGATGTATTGGGGGTTATTCCCGGATCTATGACAGCTCCCGGGTTCATTGTAAAAGGAAAAGGTGAATCAGCCGCTGTTAACTCTGCTTCCCATGGTGCGGGTAGAAAAATGAGTCGTACCAGGGCGATGCAGTCGGTAACTGATAAGCAAATGAAGGACGAACTACAAAAGCATGGAGTAAAATTGCTTGGTGGTGGACTGGATGAATCTCCTTTTGCTTACAAGGATATCGAGGTTGTCATGAAAAGTCAGCACCAGCTGGTGGATATCGTTGGAAAGTTTACTCCGAAGATCGTTAAGATGGATGGAGCAAAGCATAAGACCTGGAAGAAAAGAGATGATGTGCCGGGTGAATAATGATACCGGGAGAGGATCCGCTGAATTCCACAAATAGGATTTGTAATGGCAAAGAGGCTATCTCGGACTTATGAGACTGCCTCTTTTTATTTTATAAAGAACCAGATAAAAGTTCCGGCGATAACGGGAATGGTAAGATTATCCCATCCTTTAAGCGTTACCAGCTCCGCCAAAGCCGCGCCAATAGATATGACAAGTGTTCCAATGATTATACTCTGAATGGGAAGATGAAAATAGGAAAGCCAGCTTATACAAATTATTAATGCGGTTACGAAAAAGGCCATTGTACCAGCCAGCGTTTTCTGTCCATTGAAGAATTGTTTAGTCAAATGGCCCCATCTGGTGCCCGCTATTTCAGCGGAAGTATCTGATATGGCAAGCAATGACACAGGGAGATAGAAGAGTAAATTATTGTGTAGTATATCTGCTGCAAGAAAACAGAAATATACAGGAATAGGAAAAATAACACTTCCAATAGAGTTTCTTTTAGTCTTATGAACCGAATTCAGCATTTTCATTAAAAAGGTGGCAAATAGCAGGAGAAAGGCGGATGAGGTCAGAGCAAGTATCCACCAGGGAGAACTAAAAAATCCCGGCAGAAGAAGACAGGTAAGCCCACCGCTTACATGCAGGAATTTGCGAGATGTTTCTGCTGGCAATCTAAAGAACCGGTATATAAGCTCTGAAATACCAATTAGTACCAGCAATATTCCAAGAAATATGAGTAGGGCCAGCAGTTGGGGATTCACAAATTAGCCGTTGTTTTTGGGAGGATAAATTACTTATTATATTGCAAGCCAGGAAAACAAACCTGCGCTTATTTGAAAGAACGTTTCTGGAATATCCCTAATACACTTTCTCTTTACAGGCTTATTATATTTCCATTTATAATGTGGCTGATTATTACAGGAAAGCAGGACCTGTTCGCAGTGTTCATTGCCATTAGCCTGGTAACGGATCTGCTGGATGGTATAATCGCCCGTGTATTTAATATGCAGACAAAAATTGGTGCCCGGCTTGATTCCTGGGCAGACACAGGAACATTTATCTGCTCCTTTCTCGCTATATGGCTTTTCAAGTGGGAGTTTATTAAACCTCATGAATGGTTATGGTGGACTTTCTTCCTGGTTTGGGCTCTTTCTTATATCGTAGTGTTTGCTAAATTCAGGGGTTTAATTGGATTGCATACCTATCTGTTCAAGATTACCGGGTACCTGCAGGGAGCCTTTATTATGTGCCTTTTCCTGTTTGATTTTTATCCTGTACTGTTTTATATAGGCCTGGGAACAGGAACACTTGCCTGTTTAGAGGAAATAGTAATAATAGCTATGCTTGATAAACCGAGAGAGAATGTAAAAGGACTTTATTGGATTATGAAAGAAAATCACCAGTAATGCATCCTATTGTTTATTATGCTTTATTTTTTGCAATTATTGGAGCAATAGGCATGGCTATTGGCAACCGTAAGGCAACAAAAGCGATCAGCGGGAAACGATGGCTAAAATATTTCGTGTATATCCTTATCACGATAATTATTTTAACTTCTATCGGATTCAATTTTTTCTTCTGGATCTCACTGATAATTACTATGGCCTCATTAGTGGAGCTGGTTATAAATAGCAGGGACAATTCCAGAGCGCTTCAAACGCTGCTGTCTTTTATTGTATTTATAATTATCGCTACCGGTTTTTTACTTTATTCCAGGGTATTTGCGTGGCCCTTCCTTCTCTTTGTATACTTTCAGGTATTTATATTTGATGCTTTTTGCCAGATCACGGGGCAATTATGGGGTAAACATCAATTGGCGCCTTCAGTTAGCCCAGCAAAGACAATAGAAGGCCTTGCAGGAGGCTGGATCTTTTGCATTGTTGCTGCCCTTCGTGGGGGATCCTGGATAAAAGTAAATATCAGCGAGGCGGCCCTTTTTGGCCTGTTCACTGGCTTTGCTTCAGCTTGTGGAGACCTTTCTGCCTCCTGGTACAAACGAAAACTGAAGATTAAAGACTACAGCAACTGGTTACCCGGCCAGGG
>CAMLGP010000067.1 GCA_946479535.1 uncultured Bacteroidota bacterium | reverse complement strand
GGAGATACATAAATAGCTACGCTCTTTTTGAATGTGCTGAAATTGAGATTGCGTATAATATTTCTCAATTTCAGAATAACCAGTCCCGCCAGATCATCAGGATAATTCTCTTTCACTTCTTTTTCAACCCTATCGGCAGCTACCTTTAACCGTAATGAAATTTCTGCCTTTGCATTCATTTTGGGTTCAAAAGGCATAATAATAGAGATGCAGGGGCTATAGTGGAAGCTTTCTATGACATCGGCTACCTGGGATAATGAAGTGGGTTTCATTGGTTGATATTTTCCCAAATCTAATGCCCTGGATAGGGTGTTAGCAATGACCGTACTCATTTAGCGTTTTGATTGAAATCATGCCTTCCCCAATTGTGTTTCAAGCCATAAGAAATACTATTGTTCAGTTACTGCCCGGTTGTAAAACTCAACAAGTACGGCCAGCAATATGATGATATTAACCACCGAACCCCATTTTGCATCGGCCCAGTTAAGAATGATAAGTAATTGCGAGGCAATAAGTCCCATTGAAGCAACCAGGAACCATAGCTCCTTTCGCATGACTAGAAGAATGGAAGCGGTAATAAACAGGAAGGCAGTGATTAGCCAGCAACTTCCAACAACACCTGAAATATTATGAGTCAGTTGTGGTATATTATATCCATAACCTTTGGCTGTGCCAACCAGGTGAACAGACCCATGCAAAAACATCAATAAAGACAAGATATAGCGGAACATAATTCCTAATTTTTGAGGCTATTGAAATTTCTTCAGTTTCCCTTCTATTTCTTCCATTATCTCCATTTGCACCTTTTGAATTTCAAACAAGGTTTGCATCTGTTCAGAGATCAGAAGATCAATTTTCTGGTGAAGATTCCTGACTTCTATTTCTGCCTTTAAGTTGATCAGGTAATCACTGGCTGCACGGCTCCGGTCCCTGTCTTCCTTCCTGTTTTGACTCATCATGATCACGGGTGCCTGAATGGCAGCTATTGCCGACAATAGCAGGTTTAATAAAATGAAAGGATACGGATCAAATGATCGTCCACGCCAGATGATATTTAAGACTATCCATATAGTCAGGAATAGTACGAATAAAATAATAAACTTCCAGCTACCGCCAAAGGCAGCAACGGAATCAGCTACCTTATTGGCGAAAGGCTGATTCTTATCCTCAGATTCGTATAATTTCTGGGAAATAAGTTTCTCCTCCTCTATAGCATTAACCACTATTGAGTTCAGCTTTTTAAGCTGTTCATTTTCTGTTTGAAGAAGCTGTTCCCATTTTTCGTTTGCCATAATACCAGTCTCACTATTTATTGTGTGCAATAAATAAAGGAAGTTTTACCTCCTTCATAATTGTATCTGCCATGCTTTCTTTGAACCACCTTGAAACCATTCCTCGTCTGTAAGCGCCCAATACCACCAATGGCGCATCTTTTTGTGTCTTCAGGTATTTTACAATTTCCAGATCGGCAAATCCATTCAAAACTGTAAATGATCCATTGGGAAAATGTCTTTTTATGAATTCCTTCATTAATTTATTTTCTGGTACATGATGGTTCTTTCCAGTTGGTTTAACACATAAAATCTCTACTTTGTAATTATTTAATCCAGGCAAAGTATAGCTGAACATTTTAATTGCATGTACAGATGAAGGGCTTCCATCATAAAGCAGGATCACTTTATTATTTGGCCTGAAAACAGGAGGAACTATCAACACAGGACATTGAGCCTGGGATAATAGATCCCTTACAAATGATGTTGGGGCCTTTTCAGGATAATGGCTTAATGTTTCCCGGATATCTATCACTATAAGGTCCGCATAAATACTTTCATGAAGGAGTTCCTGTATGGCTATACTCCTGTCACGGTGAACCGTATATTCCAAACCAGCTTTCTGACAGGCTCTTTCAAAATTATCCCGGGAGGTTGCCCTTTCCTTCGCATCCTTTTGATCCAGTTTTCTGCGCGCTGAACCAATCATGCCACCTTTAGCATGGACCAGTTCATATATCTTATAGCTGGTATAGGTAAAATCCTCAAGAAACACCCCTACCAGATGGGCTTTATGTAATTTGGCCAATGAAATGGCATAATCTCTTGTACTTCTTGAATATTTAAGGCCATCAAGTGCGGCAACTATTTTTTTCATACTAAGCTGTATTGGATATAATCAATAATGAGATATAAAGATTGGCTGGGTTACCGTGCTAATGATACGGTCTGCATGACTATGGTGGAAAAACCTGGACAGGGACGTTCTTCCATATGCACCCATCACAATTATCACGTTCTTTCTTTTGAACAGGTAGTCAAAAAGTCCATAACCAGCATCTCCTTTTAACGTTTCAAATGTTACTAGAGGGTAATGATGCCGTAGCCATTCACTAAAATTATATTTATCGGGATTAGCCCATTTTCCCTTTTCATTCACCTGAAGGACTGTTGCTTTTTTATCTTTCAGCATTGGGAAAAGCAGAGTGAATTGTTTAACAGCAAAGGCGCAGGACTTTGTATTACTATAGGCAAAAATAATTTCGTCAATTCCATGGAATGTCTCAGGCGCAATGATTACAGGACATTCGGCATCTTTCAATACATCTTTTACAAATTCTGTAGGAGTTCCTTCGAATCGTTTGTTAAAGGTTGTTGCCGCATCTATTATTAGAAGGTCTGCATACCGGCTCTCAGCAATAATCTCATGTGTGGGAAGGTTTCGATCACGATGAATTTTATACTCAACGGACCGGTTTTCACACGCGGTTTTGAATAGTGCTATATTTTTTTCAATAACCTTCTGCTTAGACTCATGTTCTGGAGAGTTTTGATCAACCTTCCAGTCCAGGTAAGATAATTCCCCACCTCCAATCAATACAGGGGTTTTATCTGCTACAAGATTTTCCAGGAATATCCCTGTTATCCTGGAATGTGTCAGACGGCCTAAATAACAGGCAAAATCAAGAGCTGATGTATCCGGGTTTACAGCATCTATTGCGAGAATAATCTTTTCCATAATCTTTTTTATCAAAGCTAACTAGCGACAACCCCCTTATACTATGATGCCTGTCACGCTGCTTACTGATACTAGTCAAAAGAGGCTGTCTTCAAAAGTTCGAGATAGCCTCTTTTTATTCGGGTAGTGATGGAGACAATTTCCATTTACGCGAAACTCAGGGGCTCAAAAACCTTTTGAGACAGCCGCTTTAAAACTATTTATTAAAAATCACCGGTGTGCTATGAAAACCGGAAGGCGATGCTCGGCAATTACGTCTGTAATAAAACTTTTCTTAAATATCCTTGAAATATCACCTCTCCCAAAAGACCCACAGACAACACAGGCTCCTATCTTTTCAGATATTCCTTTACCAGGATGTTTGTTTGAGTTAGCCTCCATCATTACCCAGGTTGTCTGAGGATAATGCGCACTTATCAATTCCTTAATATATTTCTCATCTGGAAACAGGGTTGTTTCCTTGCCAACATATACAAGCGAAGTAGGCAATTCTGTAAGCTCGGGAAATAACCAGGCAAATTGTTTAATTGCATATACTGAAGATTCTGACCCGTCATAAGAAAGGATGATGCTTTTGGGAAATTCAAATTCTTCAGGAACAATAATTACCGGACACTCCATTTCATGGAGGACTTCCTGCAGGTATTCATTAGGTGTATTAGTACCGGCCTGCTCATAAAAAAGTTCACTACTGATTATCAACAAATCAGCATAACGGCTTTCCTTTTTTAGTTCAGGAATGGCAAAATTGTCATAATCTTTATGCACGCGGAACCTGAGCTTGTTCATCAGGCAAAATGCTTCAAACCGGTTAATATTCCTTTTGACATTTTCTGCAGTGGAATTTTCTACTAAAGGGATGAATTCATTTCCATGCCCTCCACCACCGGAATAACTCCAGAGATTGGCAAAATCAACCTGAGGCAGAAAAGATGCGGTTACAAGAACCGGTTCCTTCTCATTCAATTTTTTGGCAAAATGTAGAGCACCTTCGGAATAATGGGATCCGTCAAATGCCAGTAGAATCTTTTTCATTGAAGTGCTTTTAATTATACAAATTTTATTCAGTTCTGATTCTTTGTTGTACAAAGGTGATGAGAGAAGGCAATAGATTTTTATGACGGAGATTAAATACTAAACTGATTAATATCAGGAAAAACTGTACTATTTGTCATTAAACTGAATAGACTTCAACAGCTAGCTTTGTATCGATTAAAATAGTTTCAAATGACAAAACTGGTGTTAACAAAGAATAATAAAATAGGAGATGTGCAACAGAACTTCAATACCGCATACCCCTTTCTCAAACTTGATTTTCATAGTTCAAACAGGTTGAACTCATCCCTTCCTAAAAGAACGCTGTTTCCAACTTCCTCCCTGCAATCAGCCGGTTTAAAAAATGAAGGTGAGTTTGAGATACATGATGATATGACTGTGGGTGAGGTAGAACAATCCTTTAAGAGGTTGTTTGGTTTAAATATTCAGGTTTCAAGAAAAGCCGGGATGATCTGGCTGGAAACCACCAAAACCGATAAATGGAGCCTGCAAAAGCAAAATGAGCACGGCCGTGAAATTTCAATTCCCGAAAAGGAAGAAATAACAGACCGGGACGCAGCCGATATTCAATAAAGAAGATTATTCAATTTATCCGCCTCCACAATCCTTATTTTCCCCTCTTTGATCTCTATAAGCTTTTCCGATTTAAAATCACTCAGCGTACGGATCAGTGATTCGGTGGCAGTTCCTACATAATGGGCAATATCTTCCCGAGATACTTCAATAGGATTATTCCCTGCACTGGCATTGTATTTATTATTCAGATCTACCAGGGCCCTGGCTACTCTTTTACGCAGGGAACTATAGGCGAGATTTATCAGCCTTTCTTCTTTTTCCTTCACATTCTGGGTAATGATCCGGATAAATTTCATAGCCACATTTATATCATTAAAGATCATTTGCTGGAAATCTTCCTTAGGTATCTCCATGATCTCTGATTCTTCGAGTATTATGGCACTATCATCATAGTTTTTTTCTTCTATTAGCGCCGCATAACCTATAAAATCCCCGTCACTAAAAACATCGGTAATATAATCCTTTCCATCCTCGTTAGTCCTAAAGCCCTTTACTTTTCCCCTGACCAGGTAGTAAAGAAATTTTGGACGTTTTTCTTCCTGGTAAAGAATCTGTTTTTTTTGATAGGTGGATGTATCATAGTTCTCTGATAATTGAGCAATTATTCCAGCGTCTTTAACATCCTTCCTGAATTGGTTGATGCCCTGGGGAGAAAGAGTATATTTTTGATTTAGCACATCGGCCTTTTTCAATCTTATTTCCACTGCATTAAGCAATTCAATTTCCTCAAATGGTTTTGTGACAAAATCATCAGCACCCATTTCCATTCCCTTTCTAAAATCTGCTCTTTCCGTTTTGGCAGTAAGGAAAATAAATGGGATCCCCTGTGTTTCGGGATTTTTCCTTAGAAGATGCAATACTCCATAGCCATCCAGTTCTGGCATCATGATATCACAAATAATGATGTCTGGTTTCTCTTTAATGGCCAGATCAACTCCCTTTTTACCATTTTCGGCTGTAAAAACTTTATATCCCGCCAGCTCCATTATTTCTGCGGTATTCTCCCGTATATTCTGGTTGTCATCTATGACTAAAACAGATTTCATATTTCTGAATTTCGTTGAGGAATTGTAATTGAAACGATGGTCCCATTGCCCAATTGACTGGCTACATCAACCTCTCCTCCCAGGAGTTCCAGGTAACGTTTAACTATATGAAGTCCCAGGCCTGTACCCTGAATGTTAACTGCGTTGGCACCTCTGAAAAAGCTGGCAAATAAATGCTGCAGGTCATCTTCTGCTATTCCAATGCCATGGTCCTGGATATGGATCACCCCTTTTTCTCCATTAATCGCTGCCTTTACGGTTATCTCACCATGTTCATCAGAAAATTTTATGGCATTGGTTATCAAATTAATAACAATATTTTTTAATAACCCCTTGTCTGTGAACATCAGTTCTTCTCCGGAATAATGCAATTCTATATGCTGGCCCTTCTTCAATAACCCTTGTAATTCTTCCGTTACATCTAAAAGGATTTCCTTCAGGTTAAAGCTGGTTATATGGCTATTTACTTTTCCCTCATCCAGTTTACCAAGAGAAAGAAAATCTTCCAGGATATCATTTAAATGCTTTACCGAAGATCTGATTTTATCTACGTGCCTGGTGCGCTTTTCCTGTTCCTCCGTTGTAGTATATTTCGCTAATAGGGAAGCTGAAGAAAGTACTGTGCTTAAAGGGGTTCTGAACTCATGGGACGCCATGGAAACAAATCTGCTCTTGATCTCGTTCAGCTGCTTTTCCTTACTTAATGCCTCACTAAGCTCTGATTGTGATTGTTCCAGCCTTTCCAGCGCTTCTTTCAAAATAAGTGTTCTTTCTTCCACTTTTGCTTCCAGTTCGCTATTTAATTTTCTGATCTGATCACTTACACGTTCAAGTTCCTTCTGCTGCCTGATCATACTCTCTTCAATTTCTTTTCTTTTCGTAATGTCAACAATAAAAGCAATTACAAAGACCTCCTTATCCTTTTTATAATAGCTCAGGCTCACTTCAACGGGCATATTTGTACCGTCCTTACGTTTGCCATGCAGATCCCGGCCATGACCCATTACCCTGTTGGAAGGCTTTTTATAAAATCCTTCCCGTAAATCCTGATGGTTAGGTTTAACTTTATCTGGTATTAATATTTCAATGGGCTTGCCAATAATTTCGCCACTATTATATCCGAACATGCGTTCAGCTGCGGGATTTACCAAAACAATTTTCCCTATACCATTTGTAAGAATGATACCTTCAGTTGCGTTTTCAAAAAGTGAGGTTAAATGAGATCCTTCCGTGGGCATGTATGACTTTCAAAGGGAAAGTTATGAAAATTCCGGATTGTAGATATCAATATCTATTTGAAAGCAATTCGGCCTCCATTGCCAGCACTCTTGGAATAAGAATTTCGTTTTCCAGGTAAATATGCTGAACCAGGTCATTATCCAGGGCTTTTAATTTGGAAAGAACAACAAGTTGTTCGGTACAGGCCTTTTCAGGAAATTGATAATAATTAGTTAGCTCTCTGAATTTACCAATTGATTCTTCCAGTATTTTATGCTCCTGTTCTTTCAGCGAGGAAAGTGGTTTACGAAGTGTTTTAATAAATAAGCCTCCAAAACTTTCCTTTCTTTCAAATACATGGACTACCTGCCGCAGATAAGGAAAGATCGTTTCCTCTTCATGTTTAAGATGCGGAAGGATATCATTTTCAAGCTTCTCAAAACGGTTCAGCAGTTCAATATAGGAAGGATACTTTTTCTCATGTGAAATGGCAAAGTTTCTCAGGCTGCTTTTCAATCCGGGCAAGCTTTGATGCAGGTAATAATGATGAATATTAACAATATAATCTATCAAAAAATCGATATCCCAGCTATGAAAAGGCAAATTTTCAGGCAATAAAAGATTCCTGCTGGCAAGTTGAGCCTCGGCAATCACCAGGTCAGGACTAACCCCTTTCATGGTACACATTGCTTCAATTGGCCGCCTGCCTCCACAGCAGTATTCAATACCGTGCCTACGAAACACTTCTGCCGTCCTGTAATCCTTGGCTACAATATCTGATACAAGCGACTGGGGAGTGATCTCTATGGGTTTCAGAAACAGATTTTCAGCCATAAATATATGATTAGGATTAATCTATGAAGATAAAAACGTACCCGGTACAGCTGGATGATTAAAATCATACGCTTTTGTGAGTATTATCAGATTACCCAATGATTATTATCAGGCCCCTGACCTTTCCAAAGTCATGAAATGGTCACTCCCCCACCAATAATTTTGATCCCGCAAACAATTAACAATGGAAAATAATTCTGAAGAAAAATTCGTCCCCAAAGGAGCAATGGCCTTTTTCATCCTTCTGGTCATTCTCTGCCTCGTATTCTGGTATGGCATCTATGCCTTAATGATTGACAGGGTTTAAATCAACACAATATGACAATCGATAAATCAGAGAAAAGAATTCTAACCATTACGCTGGTTCTCATAGGTCTTTTCGTTTTTTCGTTGCTGTACGCGAAAAATAAGTATCGTACTGATGTTCCTGAATGCCTTCCTTATGACAAGGCCTATACCGAACCTAAAATAAACAAGCTGGATGATAAGACATATCAGGTATTCTCGGTCGCTTCCATGTGGCAATTTGAACCTTCTGAAATCTACATCCCCGTTGGTAGTGAAGTTGATTTTTATCTCACTTCCAAAGATGTTGTACATGGTTTCAATATTGCCCAGAAGAACGTCAATATGATGGCAGTATACGGGGCTATCAACAAGACCACAGTAAAATTTGATAAACCCGGAGTATATGACATAGTATGTCATGAATATTGCGGAATAGGCCACCAAAATATGCGTGCACAGGTTATTGTTAATTACCCTGATGCAAAATAACTATCAAGATTAATTGCTATGCAAGTAACAAAAACATTTAAAAGGATTATTTTCCTGGAACTGGCAATACCTGTTGCACTATTGACCCTCGGTGTTTATCATGGATTGATGCAAACAGTTTACCGTGCAGGTGTATTGCAGCAAACCTCCTTTGCCAAATTGGATTATTACCAGGGGCTTACGCTTCACGGTGTTATCAATGCAATTGTGCTTACCACCTTTTTTGCTGTAGCATTTGGACATGTAACCATGGCTTTCTATTTCAAAAAGGAACCCAATAAAAAGTTGATGTGGTTGAGTTTTGCCCTGATGTTAACTGGAACTTTAATGGCCGCATGGGCTATGCTGGCAGGAAAAGCATCTGTACTTTATACCTTTTATCCTCCATTAAAAGCACACCCTCTGTTCTACCTTGGAGCGGCATTGATAATAGTGGGATCATGGGTACCGCTGTACGATTGGACACGCATGTATTTACGATGGAAAAAAGTGAACCCTGAGGTCAAAACCCCTCTGGCAGTATTGGGAACACTGATCAATTTTATTATCTGGTTTGTTTGCACGCTTGCTGTTGCGTATGAGGTACTTGTGCTATTGATACCATGGTCAATGGGTTGGACTGATACAGTAAATGTAAACTTGGCAAGAACCCTGTTCTGGTTCTTTGGGCA
>CAMLGP010000066.1 GCA_946479535.1 uncultured Bacteroidota bacterium | reverse complement strand
GACGTGATGGCAGAACAGGCTGGCATACTGCCTGGAGAGAAAGTACTGGATGCAGGTTGTGGCGTTGGTGGAAGTTCAATTTTCCTGGCTTCAGTGAAGGGTGCTACTGTAACGGGGATCACACTTTCGCCCAAACAGGTTCAAAAGGCAACTGCCAATGCAAAGGAAAAAGGAATGGAAGAAAAGGTCAATTTCCAGGTCATGGATTATTGCAACACCAGCTTTCCCGATGAAAGTTTTGATATAGTATGGGGCTGTGAAAGTATCTGTTATGCCAGCAATAAAGAAGAATTCATAAAAGAAGCCTGGCGATTGCTGAAACCTGGAGGAAGATTGATAGTAGCGGATGGATTTGTGACTCAATATCAAAATAATGAAGATCCTGCAATCCGCCAATGGCTGGATGGCTGGCAGGTGAACTACCTGGAAACTCCCCAACGCTTTGCAGAATTCATGAAGCAGACCGGGTTCAAAAATATCAGCTATCGGGATATAAGCAAATTCACCTATCATTCCTGCAGAAGACTATACCGGTTTTATTTTCTGGCTTCCCTTTACCTTATCTGGAAGAAACTGACCTTCTCCTATAAAACTACTGCTGTTCAAAAAGGAAATATCCAGGCATGTAAATTTCAGTACATCGGTATGAAAAGGAAATTGTGGGAATACGGGATGATCGGTGGTATAAAATGAGCATACACTATTAACTTTAGACAAAATCACCGTGATGAGAAAAATTAAACTGCTAATCTTTTCACTATTGGCATGCCTGTGCCTGTTCGGTCAGAAAAAACCACTGGACCATTCTGTTTATGATAGCTGGCAATCCATTGGAGAAAAATTGCTAAGCAATGATGGAAGATGGGCAGTATTTACAATCAATCCGCAGGAAGGTGATAACGAACTGGTCATTCAGTCGACCAATAATTCCTATTCATATAAGAGATCCATTCCACGTGGATATTCAGCTGTAATTACAGAAGACAGTCGGTTTGTGATTTTTAAAATCAAATCCCTTTACAAAGATATCAGGGATGCAAGGATCAAACGAAAACGGGGAGATGATCTTCCCAAAGATTCGTTTTGCATAGTAGAACCGGCCAGTGATAAGATATGGAAGGTTGCCCGCGTAAAATCATTTAAAACTCCTGAAAAAGGATTTGGCTGGGTAGCTTACCACCTGGAGAAAAAGCCCGAACCGCCTGCATCCAGAAGCCACTTATACAATGCTAAAACTGTGGACAGCCTCAACCGGATCATTGATTCACTGGAGGCGTTATTACAACCAAAACCTGCAAAGCCTGCGCGCACTATTGATTTTAGGGATGCAGATGAGGATACTGCTACCAGCTCCACACCCAATTCGCCAACAGACCTTGTATTGCGAAATCTTTCAACCGGGGAAGAAAAGATTTTTAAGAATATTCTGGAATATAAATTCAATGATAACGGGCAAAAGCTGTTGATGGAACAGGCACGTGATCCAAAAGAAGCGCGAAGCCTGTCCCAGGTATTGTACTATGACCTCAATAATGGAAAGCAGCTAACGTTAAGCAAAGGGGGAAATGATTTTAAGAATTTCGCGATCAGTGAAGACGGAACCCAGGTAGCCTTTGTAGCGGAAAGAGATGCAAAACAAAAGGAATTGCAGAAGTTTTACAAACTGTGGTATTATAAGGAGGGGATGGACAGCGCAATGCAACTGGTTGATAGAAATACCAATGGTATTATATCAGGAAGTACCATCAGTGAATTTGGAGAAGTAAATTTCAGTAAAAATGGAAAGCGATTGTTCTTTGGAACTGCGCCAATACAACCGCCAAAAGATACAAACCTAGTTGATTTCGAAACGGCAAAACTGGATATCTGGCATTATAACGACGATTATATTCAGCCTACCCAGTTATTTAGGTTGAGACGTAATCTGCAGGAAAATTTCCTGGCGGTATACCTGCTGGATCAACACAAAATGCTGCAACTCGGATCAAAAGAAATTCCCAGTATTATCAGGACAGGTGAAGGAGATGGCAATTTCTTCGTTGGTGTTAGTGATTTTGGAAAACGCATTGAAGCTCAGTGGGAAGGAAATACGAAGAAAGATATTTATGCTATCGATGTCAATACAGGTGAAAAGACGCTCATTAAGAAAGACCTGCTGGGATCAATTGCTCCCAGTTACGCTTCTTCAACAGGGAAATATATCATCTGGTATGAATATAAAGTCCGGAATTATTATGTCTGGAATGGTAAGACAACCCGGAAACTGACCGAAAAGATCAAGGTGCCTTTATATGATGAAGAACATGATTCGCCTTCCGATCCTCCAGCTTATGGAGTAATGGGCTGGCATGAAAATGATTCTGCGGTTTATATCTATGACCGGTATGATGTATGGAAAGTGGATCCTGAAATGGTGAATGCGCCTCAGGCTATTACCGGTGGAAGAAAGGTGAAATGTGTTTATCGGCTGGTGCGGGTTGATAGTTCGGAACTTTATTTCAAAGCAAACATACCCATCTATTTCCGGGTGCAGGACAAAACAACAAAGGGAGTAGGATTTGAAATATACGACTGGCTTGATCCATCCTCTGGTCCCCGGTATGCGGGATCGAAAATTAGTGGTATCGGTAATTATTTCTCTAATAATCTGGTGAAGGCAAAAAACGATTATTCTTACCTGTACACGATTGAAAGCTATGAATATTCTCCTAAGCTTTACTACCATAATAGAGCTTCATATTTAGGGAGCGGTCGTCCAGACAGATGGCTTTCCTCTCTTAACCTGGAAAAAAATGAATCAGCCATTAATCCACAACAAAAGGAATATTTATGGGGAACAGCAGAACTGGTCAAATGGAAAGCTTATAATGGAAAGGGATCTGAAGGCATCGTATATAAACCGGAGAATTTCGATCCTAAAAAGAAATACCCGATGATCTGTTATTTCTATGAAACGCTTAGTGATGGATTATATAATTATATGCCACCGGCGCCAACTCCCAGCCGGTTGAATATACCTTTCTTTGTTAGTTGCGGTTACATAGTTTTTGCTCCCGATATTCATTATGGAACTGGCCATCCGGGTAAAGATGCATACGATTATATTGTTAGTGGTGCAAGGGCGCTTGTTAAGAAAGGATATGTAGATAGCACGCGTATTGGTTTGCAGGGACAGAGCTGGGGTGGTTACCAGGTAGCGTATCTGATTACAGTGACTAATTTCTTTAAGGCTGCCTGGGCCGGAGCTCCTGTTGTGAATATGTTCAGTGCTTATGGCGGCATACGATGGGAAAGCGGATTGAACAGGCAATTTCAATATGAGCATGGGCAAAGCAGGATTGGAGCTACCATTTGGGAGAAGCCACAATTGTACATTGATAATTCGCCATTATTTAAACTACCCAAAGTAAAAACGCCATTGGTGATTATGTCCAATGATGCAGATGGTGCAGTGCCGTGGTACCAGGGAATTGAAATGTTTACAGCCATGAGGAGGCTGGGCAAGCAGGTATGGCTGCTGAACTACAATGGGGAGGCGCATAATCTTGTAGAAAGAAGGAACCGAAAAGATATTCAGATACGAGAGCAGCAATTCTTTGACTGGCAGCTGAAAGGAGAAAAACCGACGCGCTGGCTGACAGAGGGTGTACCGGCGGTTAATAAGGGAAAAGACTGGGGGCTGAATTAGTATTTAAGGCTAAGGACGTCGGGTATTAGAAAATTTGTTTTGGAGATTTTGGTGACATTCTATGATTCGCAAGGCGCGAATCCTAAGACCGGACCTGTTTATGGCAAATTTGCTTTCTGGATTTTAGCAATATTTTACCGCTTGCCTAAAGGCAGAAAGCTAGGCCGCAGAAGAAATGAATTTGACCAGGCATCTTTTGGCAATGGGTAGCAGTGTTTCATCTACCGGGAATTTCAGTTCCGTTTCGATGGAATAGACAGCGGGATTAGGCAGGTCACGACGCTGGCGGATCAGTTCTGATTTAATATGCTCGTAGGTGCTGGCGAAGCTTCGGTGCCATCGGTCCACAAAAACGGTTTTGATACTGCGATATTTCTCATCATGTTTTTCAAAAAAGGAAAGCCGGTAGTGATAGACCTGGGTGGATTGCAATTCTCCAGTGCTTAGAAAAAAATATCCTTCCTGGGTATCCAGGGGGATGAGACCAACCGGTGCAATACTTATTTTTTCCTCTACAAATTCATAGATCTCTGCACCTTCACCAATAGTTCTTTTCATCTTGTCGGCCGAGTATTGGATGATGTCTTCCAGTTCCTGCATCAGTTCAGTATCCGCTATTAATTGCTCGTATAATAATTGCAGTTTTTGTAATTGAATGCCTGAGAGTTTTTTTGGGAAATGTTCCTGGAGGTATTTTTTATTCTCACGGAAGGCGACGAGATTGTTGTAGTGGAAGATAACATCGCCAAGCTGGGGGTAGAGCTTGTTTTCATTGAAGTATTTGTTGATCTCCTGGAGGTAGGCCAGAAGCGTATACTTCTTTAGTTCAAAATCGATATAACCTTCGGCGAACCAGGTTTCGGACAGGGACTTCATAGTGGCGAATTTGTTTACCTAATTTACTAAAAAGACTCATAGAATTGAACAGTAGTTTAAATTTACCATGTTAAAAACGCAATAATGAAAATTTTATTGGCTTTACTGGTGGCTCTTACAGGCTTTTCCTGCAATTACCATAGTTATTACATTGTGCGTCATGCAGAAAAGGAGGCCGCCGGGCCTAATATGAGCAGTGATGTGCCGCTGTCTACCGAGGGAAAGGACCGGGCGCAGAAGCTATTGTCACAAATGGAGGAAAAGAGACTGGTAGCCATTTATTCAACCAATACCATTCGGACAAAATCGACTGCCCAGCCTACAGCCGATTATTTTCATTTGCCGGTCAAAGTATATGGGCCCAGGCCGGATTCTGCATTTATTGCAGAGCTCAGGAAATATAAGGGCAATGTGCTGGTGGTTGGCCATAGTAATACAGTAGATGATATAGTGAATGCATTGACTGGGGAAAATAAATTGAAGGACCTGGATGATTCCGAATACAACAAATTGTTTGTTGTCAGAATGCGAGGTAAAAAGGTATCCTTTGAAGAAAGAAGGATAATATTTCCAAAGAAATAATAAAGAGAGGCCAGTCTCTATGCCATGGTTCGTGAGACACGAACCATAAAATCAATATTTCCATAATGGTTCATGAGACACGAACCATGGCAGAGGAACCATGGCAGAGGAACCATGGCAGAGGATCGTTTAGAAATCGCGTTGATCGTTGAAATTTTCCAGCTCTTTCGCTACTGCTGTAAGGAAAGTAGCTCCAAGGCTTCCATCTACAATACGGTGATCATAACTCATGCTGAGATACATCATGTGGCGTATGGCGATACTATCACCCTGTGGTGTTTCAATCACCACCGGTCTCTTCTTGATAGCACCCACTGCCAGTATGGCTACCTGTGGCTGGTTGATAATGGGAGTACCCATGAGACTGCCGAAAGTGCCCACATTGGTGAGCGTAAATGTTCCTCCTGTAGTATCCTCAGCTTTGAGTTTACCATTTCTTGCATTGTCCGCAAGCGTATTAACCTGTTTGGTGAGTCCAACCAGGTTGAACTGATCTGCATTCCTGATAACAGGAACGATCAGATTACCGGAAGGCAGGGCAGTGGCCATTCCGATATTAATATCCTTCTTTACAATGATCTTATCACCGTCCAGTGAAGAGTTTATCAGCGGGAATTTCTTGATACACTTTACAATAGCTTCGATAAAGAGGGGAGTGAAGGTGATCTTTGTTCCCTCACGTTTTTCAAAATCCTTTTTTACTTTATCTCTCCACATTACCAGGTTAGTAACATCGGCTTCAGTAAAGCTGGTCACATGCGGGCTGGTATGTTTGCTTCTCACCATATGCTCCGCGATCAGCTTGCGCATGCGGTCCATTTCCAGTATTTCAACATTACCTGAATAGCTGGATACCTTATGAGAAGAAGTGGTGAGTCCTGTATTCTCGACTGGCTGCTGTGTACTAATGGTTGATGACTGGTAACTGGCAGTTGCAGTTTTTTTACCAGCCTTTTTTTCACTTACGTATTGCAGGATATCTTTTTTGGTAACGCGGCCTTCGTTGCCGGTGCCTGGAATGGTCTCCAGTTCGGTCATGCTTACTCCTTCACTTGCAGCGATATTCAATACTAGTGGAGAATAAAACCGGCCGGAGGAGCCATTTGAATTCTGTTTGGGCTGTGTTACATGATTATATTCCCGGGGAGTATGCTGTACTGATTCCAGCACTTCCACTTCCTGCGTTTTAGACGGGGTTTGCAAGGGTTGAGAAACTGAAACAGGCTCTTCAATGCTGGTCTTTATTCTGGCAATGACGGAACCGATGGGTACCACATCATTCACATTGAACAGGATCTCATCAATAACGCCTGCAGCCGTGCTGGGCACCTCACTATCGACCTTATCTGTGGCGATCTCAAGCACGGTTTCATCCATTTTTACAGGATCGCCGGGTTGCTTGAACCACTTGAGGATGGTTGCTTCCATGATACTTTCGCCCAATTTTGGCATTACCAGGTCTATTACAGCCATAGGATTTTTATTTGGTAAACTAAGCGTTAATTCCGGGCAGGTTTATTACTGCCGGGGTCAAAGATAATAAATTGATCTTAAAAGGGCTATCAACTGTTAGTCGAAATGAATTTACGCAGGAAATCGAGTGCCATATGGGCGGTTTGACGGATATTCCTTTCCCGGTCAAACCGAAGGTTTAACTGCCTGGTTACAACCTTATCCTTACTGGCTGCTGCCAGCCAGACTGTTCCCACGGGTTTTTCTTCAGAGCCGCCATCTGGTCCCATAATGCCTGAGGTAGCGATAACGAAGTCCACTTTCAATTCTTCCAGTGCACCTTTCGCCATTTCTATCACAGTCTCCTCACTAACGGCGCCGTTGGCCTTTAGCGTATCATTGGAAACATTTAATATTCGATGTTTGATATCATTGGCATAGCTAACTATACTGCCATTGTAGTAACTGGAAGAACCAGGAATGGAAGTAATGAGGTGAGCGATATAACCACCGGTACAGCTTTCAGCAGTTCCCATGGTCTTTCCTTTTTCTTTTAATAGTTGACCGATGACTACCTGCATGCTATCATCTTTATCGGTTACCAGGAATTCTTTTACGCGGGTTTTAAGGGTCTCAAAAAGAGCATTGATCTCTTTTTCCATCCCTTCTTTATTATCACCAGTGGAGGTCAATCTCAACCTCACCATACCAAATGCAGGTAAATAGGCCAGTTTGATATGCGAGGGTAGGGCAGCTTCAAAATCTTTAATGGATTCTGCCAGCATTGATTCACCCTGCCCGGAAGTAAATGCAGTGCGATGAAGAATGACAGGCATTGTAAAATAAGAAGGGAGGATTGGGATCACCTTTTCCATCATCAATCCTTTCATTTCATGGGGTACTCCAGGCAGTGAAATGAAAATTCTTTTTTCATTATTTACCTCCTGGGCGAAGAGCATTCCCGGAGCGCTGCCTCTTGCATTGTGCAGAACAGTGGCCACATCTGGTACTTCAGCCTGTTTTAGATTGCTTTCCAGCATTATGCCCCCTGGCCGGCGAAATATTTTTTCAAAGAGATAGTGAATATGTTTCAATACATCCTGGTTCACTACCATCTTTCCGCCAAAGTATTTGCACAATAAAGGCTTGGTTATATCATCAGCAGTGGGCCCAAGGCCGCCAGTAATAATAATGATCTGTGAGTGCTGTTTCTCTTCATCCAGCGCCTGCCAGATATCATTATATACATCACCTACTGCCACGCGGCGTTTTACCCATACGCCTATCTTGTTTAGTTCCTGTGCAATGAATGCGCTGTTGGTATCTATTGTTTGCCCTATCAATAATTCATCACCGATGGTGATGATGGAGGCGTTGATTTTTTGAAATGCCATGTTTAAAGACCAGTGTGTCTGTAAATTTTTGGCAAAGGTATATGATACCCAATTGTTTCTATAAAAAGAGTTCCATCCCTGTCATTAATCTCCTCAAAGGGCCATTCTGTTTCAGATCGTCTTCGTGCAAGCTCTATCAGGCATTGCCGGGAGTCAATTATGATATACTCTTTAAGTGAAGGGATTTCTTTATAATAAAAAAGCTTTCTTTTTTTATTGATACCTCCTATAACCGGAGGCCTGATTTCTATGATTACGGATGGATTTATGAGAGTATCGTACCGGCCTTCCTCAAGCTTATTTTTTCCACAATAAATCAATGCATCAGCATACATATAAATTTGCCGCGATGGCGTTCCTATTCTCATCCTGCTTCCCATTACAGTACAATTTTCCTTATCAGGAATAAATGCCAGGCTGTTACGAATATTTGATTGAATAATATTGTGTATATTGGTTAATTCATCCAACCGAATAACCTGGCCGTTGTAGAATTCAAGTCTATCTCGTGTGTTTTGTTCCATCTCCAAATATTCATCTGAAGTAACAGATCCATACTTCGGTGCCGGTTCTTTAGCAATAATTTCCATAGAGTACATAATTTAATAGTGATTGTTATAAACTGGTTCTCCTATAAATACTATCAAGCCGATAGTTTTAATAGTAACCTTGCCATTACCAGTAATGACTTCATCTGATTTCCATTCGCCATTTGATTGTTTGCGAATGGTTTTTGCATATCTTTTGGTGGAATCTATTAGAATGTATTCTTTTAGGCTTGGGATTGTTTGATAATAGAGGAATTTATCTCCAATATCATATTTCCCGGTTGATTTTGAAAGAACTTCAATAATAACGACAGGATTAGTTAGAGAGTCCTCCTCTTCATCCTCCATTTTGGGTTCATTACAAACTATGGTCATATCCGGATAAGTATAGCTTTCCCTGTGTGGACTAACTACTCGCAGGTCCGATAGGAATGTTTCACAATCCTTTCCTTTTAAGTACAGATAAGTTTCACCAATGATATTTAGATTAATACGAGCATGCTTTCTGGATGCACCTGCCATTGCCTCTACATGACCGTTAAAATACTCGCTTTTGTATAGCGCATCCCTTTCTTTTCTTAAATATTCATCCGGAGAAATATACCCATACTTTAGAGCCGGTTCTTTAACTTCATTTTCTTTTTCCTGTTCGTTATTTTTGTT
>CAMLGP010000065.1 GCA_946479535.1 uncultured Bacteroidota bacterium | reverse complement strand
GATTGCTTTTCCCGTTAACAAAACTGTAATAAGTACTAGTATCATCTATATTACTAATTCCTGTAATTAATGAAGTATTATTATGATACCTTATAATATTGGCCTGACCTAGAATGGTAGACGCCACCTTATCTGCCCCATAAACATCATTATTATATCCAAAAATGTTCGTTTTGTTTAGACGTGCCCTAATATCATGTCTTTCACCAGTTATCAATGACCAACTAATTGACGAATCGACATTGATTTCATTCCCTGCAATTATCGAAGAAATCACAGTTGCATTGATAGAGTCAGCAACATCCGAATTAATAAGTAAACCCGATGTTTCAAATCCAGACGCAATATTTAGACTCGTGTCAAGAAAATTGCTTATACCTAACTCAAATATTCCCAACTTCCTGTTGAAACGTAAACCATTCCTGGCCTTAAATAAATTAACGTCATACTGAATGGTAGAACCGGCTGAAAAGTCCCCATTTGGATAAAACCGAAATATCGGTTTCATAGTAGTATCATCCGGCGCAATATTTACCGTTCCATCCTTCCATACTGAAACCCGTTGCTGGGTATCAGTCTTAATGTAAACGGTATCGCCAACCACCTGTGTCTGCACCTGGGCAAACGAAGAAAAGGAAACTGCTAATAAAGCAGCTAATAGGACATACCTGATCATGTACTTTGATTTTATGGTGCGTGATTTTTTATTCATATTTAAAAGTATCTGGTGAGGCTAAGATTATAAGATCGATATTGGAATAGCGTCGCCTGTGTTGAAGGCAGGTAGCTTTGTTCCATCCACAGGTCCAGTTCCCCGATTTTTGGAATACTCATTCTTGCATTGGTATTGAATCCAATTCGCGTGATCAACCGGTTCAGGTTGTTGATCTTTACCGCAAATCCCGCATGAAACTGTTTTAAGAAAGCTGATGAAATCCCTTCTTCCATCACCACCAGATCATGCTCTCCATTCTTCATCCTTGCCATATTCATGCTCATTGTGAAAAAAGAAAATTGGAAGCTCTGGTTCCAGAAAAAATTGCTGGAATTGTAATACACCAGCCCGGTGTCACTCTTGTCATTGTAAAACCGACTCATCATCACCACGGAAGTAGCTTTGATCATTCCCAGTTTGTATTGATGACTGGCTGAAGCCATGAACGACTGATAATGATTCTCATACACATCATTACCAACTGCAGTAAACTGTGAAGCAGGTTGATAACCAGCTGTGATCACCGGCCATTTAGTTTTTCGGAAAGTCACCATAAGACTTTTGTAAACAGTATTGGCGTTATACCGCTGTAATACAAGGGGATTAAGAAAATCATTCTTTCGGAAATTCGCCTGCACAGTCAGCTGTCTTTTCCAGAATTGCTGGGTTATTCCAAAAGACCAGCTATGAGCAGCAGCATTGTATTGAAAACTGTTAAAGCTCTGGTAGTTGAGACCGGAATAGCGGTATTGCCCTTCGGCAATGGTGTTTGTTTTGGGAAGCCAGGCATTAAAGCCCGCTGCATAAGCCCGCTGTGAGTTATCGCTTAATCGAAGTGAAGGTTTGGCTGAAACAGTATTACCGGGTATATAAGGAATACCGGATTGTGCCACCTCTCCATAAACTTTAATTCCCCGATAAACAAAATATTGCCCTGCCAGACTCACTCCCTGTATATCAGATGCCGAAGAGGATAATGGACCTCCAAACAATTGTTTTCTTCCTCTGAAATAGGTAAGTATAATATTATCCTTTTCCTTCAGGCCATACCCTACTCTGGCAGCATAGACATATTGTTTAACCGGTTTTTGATTACGGTAAAGGAAATCACGTATTCTGAAATCAACTATTCCCGCCGTAGCTGCCATATAAATATTGCTACGGGCATATTCCAGGTTAATTCCATTGATATTTACATTCTGTAAAGTGAGATTACTGTAATTAGGCAAAGTGCGTCCGAGGGAGAAAGTCCTGACACCTTCATAAGATTGTCTGAGTTCTTTTAAACCATTAGAATTCTTTCCAACCAAAGAGCTCAACTCATCTAACTCTGAAGGGTTTAAAGTCCTTCCGGATATAAGTTGATTGATACGCCTCACCTTTTGCTGAACCTGCTGATATAGCAGATTCAGAGAGTCCGTGATATGCTCGTATTTTTTCCGGATTGCGTGCAGGGAATCATAATACTGAATAAACTGCTTTGCCTTGCTGGTCACCGAATCGCGGTACACAATGGAAGTATCAGGAAACTCATTTCTAATGAGTGTTTCTTTGGCCCTGATGAGTTGCTGAATGAGAGCAGCATTGTTGATTTCATCAGGCAATCTCGTAGATTTAAGGCTGGCTAGTTTCTTTGAATAGGCAAGCAAACTATCATCCCAGCCACCGATAGCAGAATGCAGCTTCTTCATTAGCCGTTCCTGTTGCATGCGCCTTAATTGCTGCACATTGAGGTCAACCCGCACATCACGAAAATCCCTGAAATAAGGAGAGTTACTTTGTCGTTCAGTATAGGTTATTGTTACTGGCAACCTGTTCAATAGCACAGCATTAAAACCTGCCGTAATAAGGTGTTGAGAGATATTATTCCAACTTATAGTGGAATCTGCTCCTGAGCGGTAATTATAATTATAGCTGACGTATCCATTACCTGCCTTGAAAAAAGGTTTATGAGAAAGCACTGCCGAATCCTGAGAGGAAGCTCTTATGGAAACCAGCATAAAGAAGGTTCCCATCAAGCAGGCAAATGGAGTTATCCTTGCCCGGAAGGCATAATGGCGGATAAGGGCTAGCATTAAGAATTCGGTGTAATGGTTTGGTTTTCGTTATTGAAAGTGAAATTTTAAAATGAAAGTTGAACACTTAGCATGTTAACTTAACACTATCAATTATACTTAGGTAAAAATTCTTAAACGCAATGTATTGGAGGTAACCAATAACAGACAAGCGTTTTTTAACGGAATACTGAACCGTTTTTAAACGCTTGTTTGTTTCAAACCTGTCTTTTTAAGGTTTGTTACTTATTTATAAATAAGGTATTTCGTTCTTAGATACTGAATGAAAATTAAGAGTGAAGCCCTCCACTCCTTCACCAGCGCATGAAATAAACTTTTATGAGCAGGTAATTTCAGCCTAACACGTGCTTTTATCTTTTTTTACTCTGACTCATATAACGTACTTGGATTAAGCATTCGATGCTATCATTCGCCTGGTCATTTTTTTCTGTTTCTCAGTCAGCACCACTTTGCTCATTTCAGGCTTTTTGGAGATCACAGTCTTATTGAAATATGTTATTGAAAACAATGTCACCATCAGTACCAGATGCTCCTTTACCAAGTGAGTTTCTTTCAATTCTTGTCATAGAATAAGTATTGTTTAAATACTACTTATCTACAGCTTATTTTAGGTAAAATCAAGGTGAATATATGGTACATCCAGGGTATAAGCACCCTGGATGTACCCTGGAAATATCTTTATTTTACCATTTATACCCTAGATAAAAGCTGTAGATAATAACAATACACGATTATCTTTGCCGAATGGATACCCATCTCCACCATGAAGAAAAACACCTGAAAAGCAGTGACCTGCTCACTGATATCGTTATCGGCATGAGTGATGGCCTCACCGTTCCCTTTGCCCTCGCTGCCGGTTTGAGCGGAGCTGTCAGCTCCAATTCCATTATCGTTATTGCCGGCATCGCTGAAATAGCCGCAGGCTCTATTGCCATGGGATTGGGTGGTTACCTGGCAGGCAAGACCGAGATGGACCATTACCAGACTGAACTAAAACGGGAATATGACGAAGTAGAAAAAGTGCCTCAGAAAGAAAAAGATGAAGTGAAAGAATTCTTCGCCAATATCGGTCTCAGTGAAGAAATGCAGGAAAAAGCAACAGAAGAAATAGCAAAAGATAAAAAGCAGTGGGTGGATTTCATGATGAAGTATGAACTGGGACTGGATAAACCAGATCCTAAACGCGCCACTAAATCCGCGCTCAATATCGGGTTATCCTACGCTGTTGGTGGACTGGTTCCGTTAAGTCCTTATTTCTTTGCACCCACTCCTGTAGATGGACTTAAACTTTCTGCCATTCTCACCCTCATCTGTTTATTTATTTTCGGTTTCTTTAAAAGCAAAATTACAGGAGTTAATCCATGGGCAGGTGCTTTACGTGTTACATTGATTGGAGCCCTGGCTGCTTCCGCAGCATTTGGCGTAGCTAAATTATTTGAAGGCTAATTGAATCAGGAGACCTTTACATCCGGAAACCAGGATGCAACTAACATTACCAGGGAGCATATCATTAATAAATAGATCGCCAAATGCTTTTCAGGACACTCTCCCCCGCTACAGCTTGTGATCAATAAATAGTTACGGATTGCCCAACCCATATTAAGTGCAGCTACCAAAGCATTAACCCGTTTAGCCCAGATCCGTGGGATCATGCTGAATAAAATAAATAAACCACATAATATCAGATGAAGCGCACCCGGCTTGCCGAAATCAGTACCGGTTGATTCAAGCCCCGTAACGGAGATCTTTTTCGATACTATAAATACCCATTCCATAAAACAGGACATCACCAATAGTAAGGCGGCAACTATCCCAAGCCATTTCATCCAGCGCATAATGTTCAATTAAGAGGCCGCAAGATAAGAATTTGATATAAATAGCAGACAGTTGAAGGTAACAGAGCAGGCTGGCAGGTTATTGGTGCTCCCTTACAGGATTAAAATGGAATGAGGTTTATATTTAAACGGGAAACACCAAACAACGGCGCAATATTGTATATAATGAAGAATGCCGCTCCCTCGGTTGGAGGAAACGGCATTCTTCATTCTGTGTTCGTCTCTTATTCGACTCTTATACGTCTCTTAGTTGAACCGTTCTAACATCTTATCAAATAGCTTATAATTTAAATCCAAGGGTAAGGCTGATTACCCTGTGCTTGTTGTTATTTCCATTTTCATCATTGGTGCCAGATTGCAGTTTTGCAAGACCCAGTCCGTAGTTAACTCCAATTACCATATTGGATGTTTCAATACCTGCTGTACCGTTCAATCCGTAGTCAAATCTTTTCAGGATACCAAAGCCAGCACCTTCTTCGTAATCAAATGTAGTGGGATCATCATTTGACCATTTGATCTTGTCCTTTGATTCAAAATCCGCATTGAATACAGATCCTTCAATCTTGCGGTTACCGGCAATTCCAATACCCACGTATGGACCAGCACCCGCAAAAAATTTGATACCACCTTCTTTACCTGGAGTTTTAAGTACAAGGTTTACGGGTACTTCAATGTAATAAGGATGCACAGTTGATTTGTACCAGGTAGCATCTGTTTCCTCGCCCACCTGTGATTTAGTTCCTTTACCAGTAAACAGGATACCCGGCTGCAGGTATAATATAGGTGCAAGGTAAACATCACCCACAATACCTGCCTGGAAACTGGTTAGTGATTTGGTCTTATCAACATCACCATCATTATTAATGGAAATATTGGCGAAGTTCACACCACCCCTGATCATCACAGAAGATTTTGATTTTTGTGCATGCGTGGAAACAAAGGCCAGACATAATAGAGACGAACACAAAATCATTGCTTTCTTTTTCATAATTGTACAGTTTAATGTTTCGTTTGATTAGACAAAAGGTCTGCCAGCTTTCTGAATTTCAGGGTATTAAAGCAAAACCTTTTGTATAAAGCCTTTACACAGACCCCCATCCACCAAAAAGGTTTAATATACACAGGTGTGAATATGTATGAAATAGTAAAATCCCGATCATAATTACGACCGGGATTACGTAAGGGAAAGAATTTCTACATTTCGAATTACTTTCTACGTTATTGGTCAGATAATGGTGTTCCATCCATAAACATCCGCCTCTTCTCCACTCCTGATCTTCTCCAATTGCAGTTTAATGCGGCTTGATAAACTTTCTGATGTATAAAGCGGCAAGGTATAGTTGATCCCTCCGAGATGTATCAATTGTATTGGCGCTACCACCGCTGCAGTTCCTGCACCAAAGGCTTCTGTAATTGTTTTATCGATAAAACCTTGCTCCAGTTCATCCACAGACACCGGTCTTTCTGCAATAGCATAACCCATATCCTTTGCGAGTGTTAATAGGGAATCTCTTGTAATACCATCCAGGATTGAATCAGAAAGAGGAGGTGTAACAAGCGTATTGTTGATCACAAACATTGCGTTCATGGTTCCGGATTCCTCAATAAACCGGTTCTCTTTTGCATCAGTCCACAGTATCTGATCATACCCTTCCTTCTTCGCCAGGCTTAATGGCAGAAACGCTGCACCATAATTACCTCCGCATTTGGCAAATCCTGTTCCTCCTTTTGACGCACGCACATAATGTGTTTCCACCTTTACTTTTACCGGCCTTGCAAATAATTCAGGAACCGGACCTGTACAGATCACAAACCGGTATTGTTCAGAAACCTTTACGCCCATCATTGGTTCACTGGCATAAACAAATGGACGGATATACAATGCAGCTCCTCTTTTTGATGGCACCCAATCGGCATCTGCCTTCACCAATTGAATTAAGCCTTCTGTAAACAATTCTTTGGGTGGAACGGCCATGCACATTCTCTCCAGGGATTTCTGGAAACGATGGTAATGCCGCTCCAATCGGAATATATTAACGCCACCATCCTTCATCCGGAAGGCTTTCATTCCTTCAAAAACAGTTTGTCAAAAATGCAGCGCCAAAGTAAGCGGGCTTAAAGACAGATTGGCAAAGGGTACAATCTGGGGCTGCCCCCAGCTGCCATCTGCATAATCGCAAACCAGCATGTGGTCTGAGGTATACTTTCCAAATACCAATTCATTCCAGTTTACTTCTCCAATCTTTGAATAACTTGTTTTGCGTACGGGTATGGTACTCACTAACTCCATAATGTGTTACATTTTAATCCCGATAGTTATCCGGATTTTGATTATGATTGTTGTATCCCGATAATTATCGGGACAATGATTTCTTTATTCCCATCCCGATAGCCATCGGGACTGCTTCCATAGCTTCATCAATTCCAATCTCCATTTTCACATTCGCTCTTTTATACACACCTGGTTCAACTTCCAGGTGACGGAAACCAATCTTTTCATATAATTTGATTGCACCGGCATTCAGCTTGTTGGAATAGAGGATCACTTTACTGGCGTTTAACTCTTTTGCCTTGAGGAAACTGGCATAGCAAATGGCCTCAGCAAACCCTCTTCTTCGATAATTACTATCAACCGCCATTTTGGTAAACTCATAAACGTCCGGCGCCACTTTCCGCAATGCCACCGTTCCCGCGAGAACGCCATCATATTCCGCCATTATGATAGCGCCACCAGCTTCCAGGATGGCTTTATCCGGGTTTGTCAATACCCATTCATCAACAGGTTCCATTTCAAATAACTCCTCAATCCAGGCACGGTTAAAAGCCTCAAAATAAGGTTGGTGCTCAGGCCGGTAGTCTACAATTTCAATTGCTCCCATGGTATTAATCATTTAATGACAGGATGATGGGCTAACAGCTCTCTTCATTTACCATACAAAAATCACCTGTTTTGGTTAGAAAAAACAGATTCAGTTTTTGTATTTTTGACTGGATCAGATTATGAATTAAAAATTCAAAAGCAAAAAGTTAAAAACCAATACTTGTCTTTAAATCGGATATTATTCAATTTTTGACTTTTGAACTTTACCTTTTTTATGAAGAGACCAAACTTTAATACAGATGAACACCTCTACATGCAGGTAGCTGATGGAGTGGAGAAAATGATTGCTGATGATGTATTGAAGATCGGTGATAAACTACCTTCCGTGCGGCTCCTGAGTGATGAGTACGGAATAAGTATGGGAACTGCCTTTCAAGCCTATTATCACCTGGAAGGAAAAGGATTGATTGAATCAAGACCCAAATCAGGTTATTACGTTAGATTCAATCATAAACGTTTTCGTGATCTTCCAAAGACATTACCGGCCACTCCACTTTCTCATGATGTGAGCGTGAAAGAAATGATCGGCTCTATCTATCATGATATAGCTGCACCCAGCATCATCAATTTTGCATTGGCAGTTCCTGATCCTTCCCTGATGCCCATTGCCAAGATCAATAAGTCCGTAATGCATGTACTGCGCAATCATAAATACTCCTGTCTCAACTATGAACATTCACAAGGTAATCCTGAATTGCGGGCACAGGTTGCCAAACTGGCATTTAACTGGGGCGGAAAAATAAAACCAGATGAAGTGATCATTACAACCGGTTGCCTGGAGGCAGTAATGGTCTGCTTGCGTGCGGTTACAAAACCCGGTGATACAGTTGCCGTAGAATCACCTAATTACTTTGGCCTTTTTCAAACTATTGAAGGCCTGGGATTGAAAGCTGTGGAAATAGAAACATCGCCCGTATCTGGAATGGACCTAAACGGACTGGAGCGGGCTATTAAAAAGTATGCTTTAAAAGCCTGTGTTACTACTCCCAATTTCAATAACCCGCTTGGAGGCAGTATGCCGGATGAAAATAAGAGGCGACTGGTTGAGATCATCACCAAAAAGAATATTCCTTTAATAGAAGATGATATTTATGGCGAATTATATTTTGGAAAACATCGCCCACGTACCTGCAAGCACTATGATACAAAAGGACTGGTAATGCATTGTTCTTCTCTTTCAAAATCATTATCACCAGGATATCGTATCGGCTGGGCCATCCCGGGAAAATTCATGGACCAGGTAAGGCAGATCAAGCGCATGCAAAATATCAGCTCCCCTACCATTACCCAGGCGGCGATGGCTCATTTTCTTCAAAACGGACGATTTGAATTTCATCTGAAGAATATGCGAAAGGCGCTGCATACCCAAAGTCTCCGGTATATGCAGGCCATCATTCAGTATTTCCCGGATGATACTAAAGTATCACGTCCAAACGGCGGGTTTATTCTTTGGGTGGAATTAAATAAAAAGGTCAATGCATTTAAGCTGAGGGCTGAGGCAATGAAACATGGGATATCCATTGTGCCGGGTAAGTTATTTTCAGCAAGTGACAATTATGAAAACTTTATTCGTATCAGTTATGGCAAACCCTGGGATAATGATGCTGATTATGGAATGATGATGCTGGGGAAGATTATTAAAAAGATGATTGGATGAGAACATTTTTGCAAGCCGTGGTTCGTGTCTCACAAACCACAAGTGTCAATATTGCTGTAATGGTTCGTGAGACACGAACCATGGCAGAGAATCACG
>CAMLGP010000064.1 GCA_946479535.1 uncultured Bacteroidota bacterium | reverse complement strand
TTCCTCCAATCTTTTCAACCGTTGAACCTATTAGTATTCAAAATATAAAAAAGGCACTTGAAGCCTATGTACTATCCATTCGTTCCACTTCCTCACCTTACGACAGGTTTGTGGGTGGTGACAGCAAGGCTTTAACACCGGATGCGAAGAAAGGGATGATCTTATTTTTTTCCTCAACATTAAAATGCACAACCTGTCATCCGCCTCCTTACTTTACCACTGCAGCCATTACAAAAAACCCAGATAGTATTTATTTCAATACGGGCCTCTACAATGTATTGAACAGGGGGCTTTATCCTTCAGAAGATAATGGTATCCGGCAGGTGACCCGGCGTACTGAAGATGATGGGAAATTTAAGACCCCGGGGTTACGAAATATTGAATTAACCGGACCCTATACGCATGACGGAAGCGTGAACAGCCTGGATGAGATGATTGATATCTACAAGCGGGGTGGCAGATTGATAGAGAACGGACCATTTAAAGGCGATGGAAAATTAAACCCTGATAAAAATAAAAATATTACTGGCTTTCCGCTATCAGCAGAGGAAAAGAAACAATTGATCATGTTCCTGGTTTCACTAACGGATTCAAGTGTATTGGTTAATCCTAAATTCCAAAACCCGTTCCATTAAACAAATGACTATTTTTGAATATACCAATAGCGCAGATGCATGTTCCGCTCTATCCGCTCCGTTCTGTACATACCATTATTATTCATACTGATCCAGTGCAGCAACTCACCTACTTCCGCCAGGCCTGATATTTCTGTCACTGATTCATCCTATGCTTTCAACTCCTTTGTAAATGATGATCCTGCAGCCTCATCAATTCCTTTAGTAACTGATAGAAATAACAGGATAAAAAAAGTGTTGGCCCAGCCTGTGCCTGTAATTTTTCTAGACAGTCTGGATGATAAACGAGCCCTGGCACAGATAATTGCAAGCAGCGACCCCCGTTTCCAGGGAACCCTTTTCGAAAATTCCACCGGGAAGCCGTATCTCAATGAAGTATTTAATATCTACCCTGCAAGACCCCAGGAAATACCAGCAGGCTCAGTTGCCAATTCCATCTACCGGGTTGAAGTTTATAATTATTCTCTGAACCTGACAACAGTTATCCTGGTTGATATCAGTTCCCAACAGGTAATTGCACTGAATACATTCCCTCAAACCCAACCCGATCTTAATAAGAAGCAGGAAGAGCTTGCCATCCAGATTGCGATCAATTCTCCGCAGGTGATAGAAGCACTGGGAGGTAAACCTGGGGAAAAGGAAGCATTAATGGCTTCTACCAAAACCGCATTAAATAAAACGAAATGTGAACGCAGCATGCATTTGTGTGTTGCTCCTACATTCATAAAAGGTGATAAGGCGCTTTGGGCAATTGTAGACCTCACTGATTCCCGGCTGATAGGTATCCGCTGGACAAATGTTGGTACCACAGGACCCGCTGAACGAATCAGTGAACGCAACCTGCTGTTTGAAAAAATAATGGAATGCAACTGCAAGGAACAAATAAGTTTAGTCAAAAATGGCTGGAAAATGAATTACGTGCTGACCAGTAGTGATGGGTTACGCATTTCTGAAGTTTCTTATAATGATCAGCCTGTGTTACAAAATGCAAAGCTGGTTGACTGGCATGTGAGTTATAGTGGTACAGATGGTTTTGGATACAGTGATGCGGTTGGTTGTCCTGAATTCAGTCATGCTGCTGTAATAGCTGTTTCTGCACCCAGGGTAGAAGACCTGGTTGAAAATGGAAAAACTGAAGGGTTTGTACTGGAACAATCTTACCAGAGTGAGCAATGGCCGCGGCCCTGCAATTATAACTATGTGCAGCGCTATGAATTTTATAATGATGGCCGATTCCGGGTTGCAGTAGCAAGCCTTGGCAGAGGATGCGGGAACGACGGCACCTACAGGCCGGTGATACGTATTGCATTTGCAGGCGATCAAAATTATTTTTCCGAATGGAATGGCAAAGACTGGCAGACCTGGACTCAGGAACACTGGTGGCAGCAGACGGAAAAAACGACCTATACAAAAGAAGGCTATCAATTCATGATCAACCCTAAAAAGGGAAAGGGATATTACCTTGAACCGGGCAGGGGACAATTCAATGATGGTGGCAGGGGTGATAATGCTTTCGTGTATGTTACCCAACTGCATATCGACAAAGATGAAGGTGAAACAGATATGGTAACAATTGGTCCCTGCTGCAATGTTGATTACCAACAGGGGCCGGAAAAATTCATAGACGGAGAAGAAGTTATAGACAAAGGGATTGTGCTTTGGTATGTTCCTCAATTAAAGAATGATGATGCACCAGGCAGGCAATACTGCTGGGCTGAAAGTATTTTGGAAAATGGTGCTTATAAAACAAAGGCATATCCGTGCATGAGCGGACCCTTATTTGTTCCGAACCATTAACATGAAGACCAGCCATATCATATTATTAACTGCGGCGATACTTCTGGCATCCTGTACGCAACAAAAGAAACAAACTGATATTACCTCTATCGGTACCACTCCCTGCCTGGCACAACCCTATTATCTTGGCAAGACAGGATTGAACAGGCATGCGGCAGTATTATCTACATCAGAAAAGAAGATCAAAGGACTTGTGCTGGTTGAATATAACCAGGAAAATGGAAGGGTTTCCATTGGGAAAACATGGCAGCATCCTTCCTGGAGCAAATATGGCTGGCTTGGGCCAATAGCAACTGATGAAAAAGGCAACACGTATGCAGCCCCCGTACCTGTAATTAATGTACTGGATAATCCAATTGAGAAGCAAAATACTGTTCTTAAGGTTGATGGACAAACAGCCGAAATGAAACCCCTGATTTCTCTACCCCTGCCAGACAGTATCACGCATGATAACCCTTATGGTTTATTGGGGATCTATTATGACTGCGACTCGCGATTATTATTCGCGAGTTCCGTTGCGGGTTCAGACAGGAAACATGAAAGAGGAGTTATCTATATCATTAATCCTGATAATGGGTCAATTGAAGACAAACTGGAAGGTATCGATGCTATGGGGCTTTGTACAGGCGGGGTAACGGGAGAAAGAAGATTATATATCGGAAGCAGCCGTCAGCCATTCATCTATTCCATAGGTCTTCAGGGCAATGGTAAATTCAATGGTGAACTGAAAAAGGAAATCTCACTGGATATGATGGGTCCAAGAGGTGATGATAAGGCCCGCAGGATCCGGTTTGACAATACAGGTGTTTTACAGGTTTTTGGAATTGAATTCAATTACAACCTTACAGCTGCTACAGAGAAACAGGAATCCGTTTATTATTTTAATTATGATTCCAATACCAAACAGTGGGCCGCGGTATCCCGATAGCTATCGGGAAAATAAAAATCCCGGCACTGCTGCCGGGACTGTTTGGTTTAGGTATATGCAAAATCTGAATCTTTAATCTGTTTTATGTTCTATCGTTTAAGAACTTTTTGCAACATGGAACTTTCACCCGTCTGTACATCCAGTATATAAGTTCCTGCCGACAACTGCTGCAAATCATTTACCACTATGCTGTTCATTCCCTTTTCCAGGATCATACCTTTTGATATAACAATTTGTCCGGATACATTGAATACACGGATAGTAGCATCAGTACGTTTGGTAGTATTTACCTGCAGACTAATGTAATTGCTGAAAGGATTAGGCATGGCAACCACGCTGATACCTCTTTCAAGGTTTATTTTAACAATAGTAGAGTACTTATAAGCTCCACTCTGGTCCTCTGTACGAATTCTATAATAGGCAACGAGGCTTGCAAGAGAAGCTATGTTATCATCTTTATCATAGCTGAAATTTCCATCTCCTTTGGATTTTAATGAGCCGATGGACGTCCAGTTCTTTCCATCAATGCTGCGTTCAACCTGGTATTGTTTAACGCCGGATTCACCTGTTGTGATCCAGTTGATATGAACAGTCTGATCTTTATCCATGATGGCTTTCAGATCAAGCTGCTGAACAGATAATACAGCCTGAACAAATCCAAAGTCAATATTATAATCATTTTCAAAAATGCTACCAGCTGCAGTAGAACCGCCCGGATTTACTACATACTGGACCAGATTTCCAACCTGTGCACCATCACTGTTCACAGATTTGCTGGCAGATGGATTGATACCTGAAACATAATAGTAGGGAGTCAGCGCGGTTTGTGTTTTATCGATCTCTACCCTGTATTCAAAGCCTGGAAGGATTCCAGAGTTAGTAGAGCTGATACCTAACCATGAAGAAGGACGGCGATTATCATTTACAATAGCAGCATCAAAATAATAGCTACCATATGCATCTGTTACCACGCTCCAGGTCTGATCATCACCATTTCCATAAATGCCATCTGCGCCAGGGCTTCTGAGCACAACAGTTACGCCTGCAATTCCGGTTTCTGTAGCATCCTGTATTCCATTTCCGTTGGCATCAGCCCATACACGGTTACCGATTTCCATAGCGGCAGCATCCAGCAGAATTTCCACATCACCCAGTGCAGCGGCCTTACCACTACGGGCAGGATCATTGGTTGCACTGGCAAATAATTCCATCCGTGCAGCCATATTACCTGCATTGGAACCCTGGTTCACATTCTTGATTACACCATTGGCGTAAGCATGGTTCATTGGGTCAATGGCAGTAGTAATTACTTCATTGTATCCTGGCAGATAAGCTAATCCGCCATTTGATTTAAGGTAGTGATCAGTATAGCTTGCAACGGCATTAAAAGGAGCAGGTACATTTGTAAGTGAGAAATTGAAATTATAATAATAATACCCTCCGCCCGGACCAAAATTACCGCCCCATGGAGTAAGCAGACGCAATGGAAACGATCCAAGCATTAATGGATTATTATCAGTCATTCCGGGTGTAGTAGTAGTAACTCCATTGGTAGTTACACTACCTGCATTTTCAAATACCCATACGCCGCCGTTCTTGCCGGCACGTAAAACCTCACCCGAACTAAGAACCCTGTATTTTTCACCAGGCTCATTTCCGGTCTCAAAAAGATTTGCGTATCCCCCCTGGTCACCGAAACGGTCCCTGATACCAATGATCATTGATCCATCGGCATCAAATTCAATTGCACTGAAAAGGGGTTGTGCGTAATATACACCTGTAGCGTTGCTTCCTGACTGTGCACCGATCAGCCCGGTACGGATGGGTCCACTAATGGAGATATCTCCACTATTTTGCCAGGCACTCCAGAAATTATTCCTGTATTCATACCTGTAATCAGCATTGGTAAACCCTCTGCGGTGAGTAAGCGGAAAACGCAACACTTCTTTAAAAACTGTAGTTGCAGGATCAAATTCATACACGATCCCACGCAAATTAGCTGTATCAGCAATATTATGAGCTGTAGTTGTTTCTTTTGTGCAAATTCCACCAATATAGAATTTGTTGTTTTTCATTTTAAGAGCCATCGGGTGGAAATTGGTCCCGGCAATATTGGGATCAGGAATTAACCAGCTGCCAGTAACATCAGCAGCACTGAATGAAGACTTTATAGGATTACCAATATTGATCCTTTGCAGCTTCTTTTCATACATGTTCACGATATACAATTCCCTTCCATCATTGCTCAGTTCAATGCTTCCAATACCTCTTTTACCAATTTCGGCAACCACGCCAACATCTGGATTAGGTGTGCTTGCATAAGCCGGAAGTTCAACAGAACTCGGATCAGCTCCTACATTGAGACCTATAGTTGTTACATCTACTAATAAGGTGGGGTTGGATGGAACACCCGCGCTGTTGATCTGGGTTTGATAGATGGCACCGATCCCATTTGGTCCAAAACCTGAGTGTCTTTTCAGGTAAGCAGACATGAAAAGAGTTCTTGACTCCTTTTGCCAGGCTAATCCGAAAACGGCGCCTGTGTATAGGTTTTTTGTACGGCGTGTAGTTCCTCCATCATTTGAAAAGTCATAAGGAAACACATGTACATTATCATAATCTCCAGCTGCATTTGTAGAACCTGTGGCGGTTGCATCACCGTTGGTATAGGATGAAGTAGCTACCCAGGGATTACTATTGTTGGAATATAATTATTTGGAAGCGATGGCAAAGTTGATATTAACTGCTGCTGCTCCAGCCACAACAAACTGAATATTGCTACGGTTGGAAGCCATCCTTTTTGAAGGCTGATCTCCAGATGAAAGAACAAATTCAAGTCGAACAGCTAAACCAGAAGGCGCCTGCGCAGCACTAAATGAATAAACCCCACTGGCGTTTGTAGTGGTTGTTCCAATTAATATGTTGGCATTGTTATACGCATTGACAGTAACCCCATATTCCCAGGGTTCAATTGGGTTGGTTGTCTGACGAACACCATCATTATTTATATCTCTGAAAACGGCACCAGATATTTGTGCCTGAGTTTCAAGGAGGGAAACCAATGCAGTTGCAGTTAAAGTCAACCGAATGGTATTTTGTAATAGAGTTTTCACTTGGGATCAGATTTACGATCAGGTATATTCACTAATACGGATAACGCAATAAAAGTAGTAGGACTTCCTTGTCTCTACTAGGTAGTTTTACTATTGAGGGTCTTTTCAAAGAATAGTCAATTGATATTTAAAGCATTAAAGTTTCCGAATAGTTTAGTAGTTTTTACTTAGTTGTATAAGTGATTAGTTATTAGCTAATAGTTGTTAGTCCTTTAACCAATAAAAAAAGCCTGTCACTTACGTAACAGGCTTCAACTATTTAAATTGATCTTTTACTTCTTGTACTGAGGGATTAAGCCATTTGCAAGCTCCACCATTTTCTTCAGACCATCTTCAGGCAGATTACCTTTTTTGAATTCAGCCATTACATCAGGCAGCTTGTTTTCCATTTCCAGCAGGAAATGCTCTTCAAACTCCTTAACCTTATTTACCGGTACATCCCTGATCAATCCATTTGTACCAAGATAAATGATGGCAACCTGCTTTTCAACCGCAAAAGGTGAGTATTGAGGTTGTTTCAGGATCTCCACATTACGGGCTCCTTTATCAATTACATTTTTGGTAGCAGCATCCAGGTCACCACCGAATTTGGAGAAGGCTTCCATCTCACGATAAAGCGCCTGGTCCAATTTAAGTGTACCTGCCACTTTCTTCATGGATTTGATCTGCGCATTACCACCTACACGGCTTACAGAAATACCCACGTTAATGGCAGGACGGATACCAGCGTTGAAGAGATTACCCTCCAGGAAGATTTGTCCGTCTGTAATAGAAATTACGTTAGTAGGTATATAAGCTGATACGTCACCGGCCTGTGTTTCAATAATAGGCAATGCAGTTAATGAACCACCGCCTTTGATCAGATGCTTAATGCTGTCTGGAACATCATTCATGTTCTTTGCCACGTTATCATCATTGATAACTTTGGCAGCTCTTTCCAGCAAACGGCTGTGCAGATAGAATACGTCACCAGGATAAGCTTCACGGCCTGGAGGGCGACGAAGCAACAATGATACTTCACGATAAGCTACCGCCTGTTTTGAAAGATCATCATAGATGATCAGTGCAGGACGTCCGGTATCACGGAAGAATTCACCAATAGCTGCCCCGGCAAATGGAGCATAGAACTGCAGAGGAGCGGGGTCAGATGCAGAAGCGGCAACTATGATGGAATACTCCAGCGCACCTGCATCCTGCAAGGTCTTCATTACACCTGCAATGGTAGATGCTTTCTGACCGATAGCAACATATATACAATAAACCGGTTTGCCGGCTTTAAAGAATTCTTTCTGATTGATGATGGTATCAATGGCAATAGCGGTCTTACCAGTCTGGCGGTCACCGATGATCAATTCACGCTGTCCGCGGCCGATCGGGATCATGGCATCGATGGCCTTAATACCGGTCTGCAGTGGTTCTTTTACCGGCTCACGATAGATAACTCCGGGAGCTTTCCTTTCCAGTGGCATTTCATAACGTTCACCTTTGATGGGACCTTTTCCATCAATAGGCTCACCGAGTGTATTCACTACCCTGCCTACCATACCTTCCCCCACTTTAATGGAAGCGATCTGGCCGGTACGGCGTACTTTGGCTCCTTCCTGGATATCACCGGTCTCACCCATCAATACCACACCCACATTATCTTCCTCCAGGTTCAGAGCGATGGCACGTACCCCGTTTTCAAATTCCACCAGTTCACCATATCTAACATTTCCAAGGCCATATACGCGGGCAATCCCGTCACCTACCTGAAGTACCGTACCAATTTCTTCCAGGTCCGCACTGGCGTTAAAGTTGCTCAACTGCTGGCGCAGTATCGCACTTATTTCATCCGGCTTAATATCTGCCATAGTAAAGTTTTATGCTGTTATCTCAGAGAGTTTCCACTCGTTTTTTCAGGGTGCAAAAGTAGGATAACAGCCCCTGACAAACAAAGAAAATATGGGAAATATGGCCTACTCTATCAGCAGCTTTTCCACCCTTTTTTCTCCGGGCAAGCTAATGTTGACCAGGTACAGTCCGCCGGCCAGTCCGCTTACGTCCAGAATAGCCGGAAGATCTGAAGCATTCAGCTTTTTCCAGGTCCTGACCACCTGTCCGGTTCCATTTACAAGGCTTATATCTGCCAGCTGGCGAGTTCCTGAAATAAACAGACTTACCCTGCCTTTGGCAGGATTGGGGCTAAGGGTGATAGCCATTCCAGACTTATCCAGCCTGGCCTGCCTGATCACCGATAATTTTTCCCTGGTGTCCAGATCAGTCTGGCGCAGGCGGTAATAGTAGGAAACTCCGGGTTGAACGAAATTGTCCGGATAGCTGTAATCACTCCTTTCCAGGCTATTGATCCGGCCATTGATCCAGCCAATATTCTTATAGTTCACTCCGTCTTCACTGCGCTCTATTCCAAAGCCTTTATTGTTTACTTCCTGAGCTGTGCTCCAGTTCAGAACAATGGTGCGGTTAGCAGCCTTTGCATCGAAAGTCAGAAGTTCAATCGGCAATGTGGTTGCGGGTGAAACCAGCATGAATTGCGAGAACCCATCTGTAAAAGTGGAAGTAAACGCAGCGTATCCTTTTGTAGCGCGCTGATCATCTACAGTTGTATTGGCGATTACGGCATTGGCAGTAGATATCACTCCTGCAAGATTTACTCCTTCTTTTACTTTCAGCATTTTTAAAGTACTAACACTTCCTCCCCATACTGCCAATTCAGCAGTGGTGGAATATCAAGTGACATGGTACGGTGCGGTGGTATTAGGTACGGTAGGTAATTATCTTATTCCTGTATCTCTGC
>CAMLGP010000063.1 GCA_946479535.1 uncultured Bacteroidota bacterium | reverse complement strand
GGTACTGATGTAGCAGTTAAACAGGAACCAGTGAAAGTAGGTCCGAAGATTGGAAGAAACGATCCCTGTCCTTGTGGAAGTGGCAAGAAGTATAAACATTGCCACGGGAAAGACGCCTAAAGAATATTTTCAACGATATCAAAAAATCACCAATATTAATTGGTGATTTTTTGTTGCCTGTTTGTCCAGCTGGCAAATATCTCCTTCAACGCTGGCATAACAGAGGAATTGTGATTTTCACCATGATATACCTTTACGGAATAGTGAATACCGGGATATTGCCTTTTTTGAAGGGAATCCTCCAGGGTAGCGACGCTGTGTCTGATTCTGTTAATGGTTTCATTACTTCCGCAACTAATCCAGATATTTTTGGAATAACCCATCATCCTGTCCTTATCAGCATTTTCCTTTTCTATGATCTCATAATCATCAATCCAGAGTGCAGGGCTCAGCGCATACAGATTATGAAAAATGGAATCATCATGAATAAGCAAATAGGTGGCAAATAGCCCTCCCAGGCTATGTCCAATAAAACTTCGCTGGACGGGATGACCTTTAAATTTATTTTCAGCCAGAGGGAGTATCTTACTTTTTAAAAACGCAAAAAAAGTATCTGCCTGTCCATAGTTAGGGCTCTCCCCTACATAACCTTTATCTGTTTTTACGGATGGAGCAATAAAATCTCTTCTTCTTTTAACCCGATATGAGCCGTAATGAGCAAACCCCACAAAAACGTAATTATTAAGCTCTAATTCTTCCTTGTTAGCTTCTATTAATTCTTCCATATGCTTACCACTTTTCAGGGACTCATCTGAATAATACACAAAATGAATTGAATCATCTGAATTTGCATTTGCAGAAAGGTCTGTGATATGAATAAGAAAGGAATCCTTGGCTACTGGATAAGGAAGTACAATATCACCCGGTCTCTTCAGGGTATTAACCGTGCAGGCAACAAATATGAAAGCGAGTATTATAATAAAACGGAACATTAAGTCGGAAATATCTCAAAATTACTCAAAACCCTTTCAGGTTGTACTTCTGATTGTACTTCTCGTTGAGTTGTTTCTGTTTGTCAGTCAGGTCAATCTTGCGGCCCTGAATAAAGGCATCAGTAACAACACTCTTGCGCATGTCCAGGATATCACCATCACTGATCACGATATTGGCATCCTTACCTGCTTCAATGGTACCTGTTTTATCAGCAATACCAAGGATCCTTGCAGCATTTAAGGTAATAGCCTGCAGGGCTTCTTCTTTGGTTAAACCATAAGCAGCAGCTGTGCCGGCATTGAAAGCCAGGTTGCGGCCACGTGTCTGACCATCATCGTCCGAAATGGAAAACAATACTCCTGCTTTCTGAAGTTGAGCCGCTGTTTTATAAGGCTGGTCCACATCATCATCTTCCAGGGTAGGAAGACTGTGAGGCTGGGATAAAATCACAGAAACATTATTCTGTTTGAGAAGGTCTGCGATCTGCCAACTGTCTGACCCACCTACAATCACCATATCAAATCCAAATTCCTTAACAAAATCCAGGGAAACCAGCATTTGCTTAACCGTATTGGCGTGCACATATAGTTTCTGGGATTTATCAAACAATCCTTTTACTGAAGCAAACTTCAGATTGGTTTCTTCATGAGTGGGTTCAGCCAGATATCCTTTTGCTTCCCTGAAGAATGTTTTTAATCCATCGATCTTATCCAGACCTTCCTTTACGGGATCAGGTTGTGGCTGTGCATTGGGACCACCTGGCCCACCGCCACCAAATCTGCGCGTAGGAGCTGGCAGCAGCGTTGGCATATATAAGTGCATGCCTTCATCAGTTTTAACCGCAGCATCTTCCCAGTTCCAGGCATCAAGCTGTACCACAGATGAAGAACCTGCCAACAGGCTGCCATCGGGAACAATATTGGCCATGAGAATACCATTGGAACGAAGCGTGTTGATCACTTTGGAATCAGTATTGTAAGCAATAATGCTTCTTATATTGGGATTCATCTCTCCAATTTCCCGTGAATCATTAGTAGCTCTTACTGCACCTATTTCAATGAGACCAAGACTGCTTGTTGGAAGGATCAGACCGGGATAAACATCCTTTCCTTTCGCATCTATAACTGACACTTCATTTGGGGGAACAACTATATCCGTTCCAACAGCCTCGATCTTTGAGTCTTTTATTTTAATCACACCATTTGTGATCACTTTCCCATTACCCACCTGGATAGTGGCATTTTTTATATAGGTATATCCTGTATGTGGTCTCGCAGGTGCAACTGTTTCCTGGGAAAAAGCAGCCGTTGCCAGGAGAGATAAGATAAACAGGCTGAATATATTTTTCATTTCTATTGTTTTTACTTTAAACATTATTAAGGAACTATTCTTCTTCTACATCAATTACCAGCAAACCGTGATCATGATAGTGATCACTGCAGGTATGCATTACCTGGTAACTTGGTTCAGCGGGCTTTACCGGCACTCCACTTTTCTTTTCACCGATCATTTTCTTTACCAGGCGGTTTCTTTCAGCATCCACCCATTTCTGTTTTTGCTCATCCTTTTCCCTGTCGAAATAAATTGTTCCATCAACAATTGTATACAATGGTTTTGCATAAATGCTCAGCGGATTATCGGTCCACAATACCACATCCCCATCCTTCCCCACTTTAAGGCTACCCACCTTATCTTCAACATGCAGCATTTTTGCAGGATTGATAGTTACCATTTCAAAAGCTTCCACCTCTGTAACGCCCCCATATTTTACAATCTTGGCCGCTTCCTGGTTCAGGCGGCGTGCCATTTCTGCATCATCAGAATTTATGGCAACGTTCAATCCAACCTTATGCATGATCGCTGCATTATAGGGAATGGCATCCTGTACTTCCATTTTATAGGCCCACCAGTCTGAGAAGGTAGACGCATTTGCTCCATGCTCCTTCATTTTGTCTGCCACCTTATATCCTTCCAGAATATGGGTGAAGGTATTGTAGTGGTATCCCATACGGTTTGCCACTTCAATAGAACTCATGATCTCACTCTGCACATAGGAATGGCAGGTAATGAATCTTTTGTTATCCAGTACCTCAACCAGTGCATCCAGTTCCAGGTCTCTCCTGGGTGCAACAGCTACCACACCTTTCTTCTTTTTATTGGCTTCATATTCTTCCCAGGCTTTCTTATAGTCTTTTGCGCGGGTGAAAGCATCCACCAATACCTGTTCTACCCCCATCCTTGTATCTGGATAGCGATTGTTATTGGAACCATTGCCTAAGGATGCGGTTGATCGTTTTACATTTTCGCCAAGTGCAAATTTTATCTGGCCTGGCCAGTTCTTAAACTTGAGTTCTTCATCATCAGCACCCCAGCGTAATTTTATCAGTTGCGTTTGTCCGCCTATCACATTGGCTGATCCATGCAGGATATGTGAGCTGGTTACACCGCCACTCAACTGACGATAGATATTGATATCATCCGGGTTAAGGTTATCTGCTATGCGCACTTCAGAAGTAACACTTTGGCCACCTTCATTAATGGAGGCTGCAGCAATATGAGAATGTTCATCGATGATTCCGGGAGAAACATGTTTTCCTGTTCCATCAATCACTTTAGCGCCGGCATCTGAAAGGTTTTTGCCAATAGCTGCGATCTTTCCATTCTTTATGAGGATATCGGAATTTTCCAATATACCCTCTTTTTCCATTGTCCAGATGGTTGCATTTTTGATAAGAATGATCTGCTGTTTGGGCGCATCGCCTTCTTCCCATCCGTATGGCATAAAGGGATAAAGGACCTTACCGATCACACCCGGCTTTCTTGGTTTTGCGCTATCTGGTTTTGAACCTCCAGCTTTATCATAAGTAGCTGTCCAGGTGAAGCGGTTACCCGCTGTATCTACGCCATAACCATACCATGAGCCTGTTCCAACCATTCCACTAAGGCGGTAATCCCCTTTGCGCTCAGGTGCAAAATTGATCTTCACTTCCCTGCCGTCATAATAGAATTTGGAAGTAACCGTATCTTTTCCAATAATGCTTGCTGTTGTAGCATTCCTGAAATCAAGCTGGTAGTTAACAGTTCCACCTGAAGTAGTCAATACCAGTTTATAATTCCCCTTGGCGCTATTCCACGAATCATCTTTTACATTGTATTTGATTCCCTGTATCCAGTTTTGCCAGATGGTGGTTCTTTCATTAAATACCGGCCCGGAAGTTATCAGGAAATTGGCCCATTTGCCCACATCCAGACTTCCCACCTGATCATAAATTCCCAATAATGTAGCGGGCGTTTTAGTTAGAGCAACCAGTGCCGCATTTTCAGATAACCCATAGTTAAATGCAGTACGGAGATTGGTGAGGAATGTTTTTACATCGCGGAGATCAGCTGTAGTAAGACAGAAGGGAATGCCTGCTTTTTCAAATGCGCCCGGATTGGTAGGTGCCAGTTCCCAGTGCTTAAGATCATTCAGTGAAACAAAGCGTGCGTCATTTGGATCTTCTACATCCTGTGCCTGCGGATAGTTTAGGGAAAGAATGAAACTCGCATTAGTTGCTTTCATTTCTTTCATTCTTTGGTATTCATTTCCACCACCTTTGATAATATATTGTACGCCAAACTCGTCACCAATACGGTCTGCCCGGAGATCATTCCATTTATCATTCGCTTCAAATATCTGGGGCAGTCCCTGGTTTTCATTCCATGATTGCAGCGTAAGATTTAGCCCCTCCTTTACAGGTTTGGTTTTATACCATTGTGCATCAAGGTAGGTTTGTCGCAATAAAGCGATCATTCCCATCATGGATGAAGGATAGCTCTGCGTGGAAGTTCCTTTGACGAAAGAATAATGGGCTGAAGCTTTTTCCTTTAAGATGGCGAGATTTTCTTTTTCATTAGCAAGCGAAACAACTGTTCCTGTACCGCGCGCAATTCCATCTTTGATATGGCTCAGCACCGATCCAAAACCTAAATCTCTTAAGATCTTTGCCTTTGGTTCATCAACAGTAAAAACGCGATAGGCATCCGCATCACTTTTTAAGGCCTGGTTCCAGCCATAAGGCCCTTTGGTGGCAGTCCCCAGTTGTGGTTGCTGACCGGAACCAAATCCTCCTCCACCCGTACGCTGAGGAACAGAATAACCGTAATCGGCATAAATGTCAATGAAAGAAGGGTAAATGTATTTGCCTTTGCAGTCAACTTCAACAGCCCCTGCTGGAATTTTCAGACCGGCGCCAACTCCAATGATCTTTCCATCCCTGATGATCATTGTGGCATCTTTAAGTAAGGTAGCAGTGTCTTTCACAATTGTAGCATGCGTGAAAGCATAGTGGCCATGCCTTGGATCAGCTACGCCATTTTCGGGGAAAGTTTCCTGAGCGCTTGCAGTCATTGCCATTGAAAAACAGGCAACCCCAAGCGCCAACGCTTGTAGTAGTTTTGGTTTCCTCATCAGTTAGAATTTTTTCTCTGTGGTTTGTGTAAATAATGGAGTTCGAATTTAAGTTAATTAACAGAGATATGGAGAATTTTGTCCCGCCGCTGGCAGGAGGGATTGGAAAATTTTGGCCAGATATCTATCGGAACCAATTTCCTAATTCCAGAATCCATCTTTGTACCTTTATCTTCCCAAACAGTTTTGTATGGCAAATGGCGCATCCTTAAACCTTTTACCGGATTTTTCCCTATCTCCACGCATTGATCAGGTAGGTGCTGAAGAACGGGCATCCCGCTTCACCAAAAGAAGTATTAAGAAAGAATCCAAGATGAATGGATTGAAGCTGGTATTAAATATGATCGATCTTACCACGCTGGAAGGAAAGGATACAGATGGAAAGGTTAAACAACTTTGCTACAAGGCCATGCACCCGCATGACGCAGTACCTGATCTTCCCACTGTTGCGGCTATCTGCGTATATCCTTCCATGGTGAAGGTGGCTAAAAAAGCATTGGGAGAGTCAGGCATCAAAGTGGCTTCTGTTGCAACGGCCTTTCCCAGCGGCCAGGCGCCAAGAGACATAAAAATCAGAGATACCAGGTATGCTGTTAATGAAGGAGCTGATGAAGTAGATATGGTGATCAGTCGCGGTAAATTCCATGCCGGCGAATACAATTTTGTATTTGATGAAATAGCTTCAGTTAAGGACGCTTGCGGTGATGCCCGTTTAAAAGTTATTTTGGAAACGGGAGAATTGGGAACATTCGATAAAGTACGCCGTGCAAGTGATATTGCCATGTATGCCGGAGCTGATTTCATCAAGACCTCTACCGGAAAGATCCAGCCTGCTGCCACCATGCCTGTAACACTGGTTATGCTGGAAGCCATCCGTGATTTCTATTATAAGACCGGAAAAATGATTGGAATGAAACCCGCAGGCGGCATTTCCAAATCAAAACTGGCCTTGCATTACCTGGTGATGGTAAAAGAAACACTGGGTGAAGACTGGCTGAATAATGAATGGTTCCGTTTTGGCGCCAGCAGTCTCGCCAATGATGTATTGATGCAGATTGTAAAAGAAAGAACAGGCGTTTACCAGAGCGCCAATTATTTCTCGGTTGATTAATCTAACTACTTAAAGAGTATGCCAGCAACTAAACAAAAGAAAGCTGTCCGCAAAAGCAACACGGTCAAATTAAAGTTTGATACTTCCTGGTCTTATGATCCTGCACCAGAAAGCAAGAGTGCGGCAACCATCAAAGAGAGGTATGAGCTTTTTATTGATGGAAAATGGCAGCCTTCTTCCAATAAAAAATATTTTGCAACCATCAATCCTGCAACAGAAGGGAAATTGAGCGAGGTAGCTGAAGCCACGGAAGCTGATGTGGACAAGGCAGTAAAAGCAGCCAGGCAGGCTTATGAAAGTGTCTGGAAAAAAATGCCAGCAAAGGAAAGAGGAAAATATGTATTCCGCATTGCACGTATGATACAGGAGAAAGCAAGAGAACTGGCGATCATTGAATCACTGGATGGTGGAAAACCAATTCGTGAAAGCCGCGATTTTGATGTACCCACTGCAGCCAATCATTTCTTTTATTATGCCGGCTGGGCAGATAAACTGGAATATGCATTTCCAAATAGAACAACAGAGCCACTTGGTGTTGCGGGACAGATCATTCCCTGGAATTTTCCCTTATTAATGGCAGCGTGGAAAATTGCACCGGCAATTGCCACAGGTAATACTGTTGTACTTAAGCCGGCAGAAACTACCCCATTGACTGCATTAAAGCTGGCGGAGATCATTGAAGAATCCGGTTTACCACCAGGGGTAGTGAATATTATTACCGGGGCTGGAGCTACAGGTGCAGCTATCGTTAATCATCCTGATATCAACAAAATCGCATTTACTGGTTCTACTGATGTTGGCAAGATCATTCAACGGGCTATAGCTGGCACTGATAAAAAAGCAACACTCGAATTGGGAGGAAAAGCTGCGAATATCATTTTTGAAGACGCACCTCTGGACCAGGCGGTGGAAGGAGTAATCAATGGAATATTTTTTAATCAGGGCCATGTGTGTTGTGCAGGTTCACGTTTATATGTACAGGAATCGGTGGCAAAATTGGTGATCAGAAAATTAAAAGATCGTTTTGAATCGTTAATCGTAGGCGATCCTTTAGATAAGAATACAGATATTGGCGCGATCAATTCCAGGCAGCAACTTGAAAACATTCATAAATACCTGAAGATCGGAATACAGGAAGGCGCTGAGATTTATGAAAGCACCTGCTCGTTACCTAAGAAAGGATTCTGGTGCAGGCCTACCATGTTTACCAATGTTGCGCAAAGCAGCCGCATTGCACAGGAAGAGATCTTTGGGCCTGTATTAAGCGTACTCACATTCCGCACAGATGATGAAGTGATTGAAAAAGCCAATAACTCTCCTTATGGGTTAAGCGCGGGTGTGTGGACAGACAAAGGTTCCAAGATCTTCAATATTACCAAACGAATGAGAGCCGGCGTGGTATGGGCCAATACTTTTAACAAGTTTGACCCTGCATCTCCTTTTGGAGGATATAAAGAAAGCGGATTTGGTCGCGAGGGAGGATTGCATGGTCTCCTGCCCTATCTTAACCTCAAAGGGTAACAGTTAAAAACTAAATGAATTAAATCTTTTACAATGTCAAAAGATGCAATTAATAAAGATGGACTAACGGTCAGCGAGAATGGAGTTGAAAAGAATAATGGCGTTGATAAGACTGGAAAGCGACTGGAAGTTTTAAAGACGTATAAGATATATATAGGCGGACAATTCCCGAGAACGGAATCAGGCAGGTTTTATATTCCGGTTAACGCAGCCGGTAAAAAACTGGCCAATGTATGCCTTAGTTCACGTAAGGATTTCCGGGATGCCGTGGTAGCAGCAAGAGCAGCCACTGGCGGCTGGGGTAGCAGGGCCGCCTTTAACCGCAGCCAGATACTCTACCGCATGGCTGAAATGCTGGAAGGCAGAAAAGCCCAGTTCATTGATGAACTGATACAGCAGGATGCTACAAAGGCTAAAGCCGAAAAAGAGGTAAACCTGGCCATTGACCGGCTTATTTATTATTTGAGACAAGTTACAGAAGTTGTTCAGTGCAGTGAACCCGGTTGCATCTTCCCATTTTAACTTTTCTGTGCCTGAACCTACAGGAGTGGTCTCTGTCATTGCACCACAGCAGGATTCGCTCCTGGGGCTGGTTTCAGTGATTGCACCGATAATAACAGGAGGAAATACCTGCGTGGTTTTAGCTTCGGAAAGCAGGCCTTTGTGCGCAGTAACTTTTGCCGAGGTTCTCAACTCATCCGACCTGCCTGGCGGTGTTGTCAATATTTTAACAGGAAAAATATCCGAATTGGCTTCCTGGTTCGTTGATCATATGGACGTGAATGCAACCATTTACTGTGAAAAAGATTCTACGATTCAGAAAATGATGCGAGAGAAATCCGCACTGAACCTGAAACGCGTCTTCTTCTACGATAAAGTAAACTGGTATGCCCCTGAAGGAGAATCTCCTTACTTTATAATGGATACACAGGAAATAAAAACAACCTGGCACCCCGTAGAGAATATTGCAGGAGCTGGTGGAGGATATTAGCGGTGGTACCAGCAGACAGGGTAAAGTATTTTCAGTTTGGTAGGATTTTTGAATTATCATCGCAGTTGTAATTATTGAACATGAAAAGAATAATCACCTTTGCTCTTCTGGTCTTCTCCCTGGATGCAATTTCCCAGGATATCGTTCCTGCTCCGGCTACCGACAGCAGTTCAGTTGCTGTCCATAAAGACCCACGCCTGAGTTTATTGGTTAACAAGCAGGCGCAGGTTAATGAACTGACAAGCAGGGACGCACGCAAAATGGCCAAAG
>CAMLGP010000062.1 GCA_946479535.1 uncultured Bacteroidota bacterium | reverse complement strand
AAAAAGTTTCCCGCCAGGATGCATTCCTGCCGTTCTTTAATTGTATCTCATCCACTGCTCCACAACCCAAAAAACTGAAATGAAAGCCGGCAATCCGGCCAAGGTCCTTTGTATAAACAAGATGATAAACCGGTTTATCATCTATATAAACTGTCATGTCTTTATTAATACCCTGGATGATAACCTTTCTCCAGTCTGATAGATCGGTACCAAATGCAGAAAGATCAAAGTTTTTTCCATTCTTAAGAACATCGCTTACATGCAAATGAATATTGGAAGCACAGCCCGGATTGCAAAACGGGATTGATATGAAGCCGTTTTCGCAAATAAGATTTAGCTGAACATTCTGGCAAACAAGGGCACCTTCCGCCAGGCTATTTTTTATTCTTGTTTCAAAAATGAAATTATTGGAGTAAAAAGAAGGCAGGTTCCCGATATTAAAAAAATTAACCCGGAATTCTTTATCAGCTACCGGGATTTCATTTTTCAAAAGGGTCTGTTTTGAAACGAATAACCTTCCTTCAGATATGATCTCCTGTTTAGGCAGGTAATAGGGGGTCTTTGGTGCTACATCTCCATCTACAAGGGCTTCCCATCCATTGGTGGAAATATTCACTGTATCAGTTTTAATTACTTTCTTATCAATAATAAGCCTGGCCGTATGGTATCCAGGATAATAATAGATGAAAGTCTGCCAGTGATTATTTCTGCTCACTCTGGCCCTGAATCGCTCATCCCAGGATTGCTGGATCAGTGCACTATCAATTCCTGTTTTTGAAATATCATATTCAAAGACCACGGTGTTGGGGACTCCGGCAGAAATATTCTTACGGCTTTTGAATAATACATCATCGGGGTTTATTTTCTTACCTGAAGTAAAGAACCGGGCTGTGGCCAGGATGTCTATTAAAAGTATTACGGAAAGTATCAGCACGTACTTTCTGGAAGGGGTGGTACTATTTAATGATTCGTCCTTTTTATTCTGCGCAATAGCGGGTGGAGCAGGAACAGGCTGTTCATGATTTTTCCTGAGATCGTTCCAGTTGTTGAATTCCAGTACCTGGGCCAGTGCATTCAGGGTATAGAGTTGTGGAAGATGACTATCCGTCCCTTTCCAGATCCGTTTAAGCGTTGAAAGGCTGATCCTTGATCCCGTGCGATCCATGATCAGGTCAGAGAGATACTGAAAATCCCTTTGTTTCCAGGAGCCATTTCCAGGCAAATGGAATTTTTCTTCAATCAGCTTGCGGCAGGTATCAATCAGTTCAAAATCAGACATAAATGAAAATAGGAAAATAGCCTGAATTTAAACGGCATAGAAAGGGTGAACGGAAATTGAACGTAAAATGAACAGCGATTTTTGTCCCAAACCATCACTCTCGCAGTCATATTTACAGGAAAATAAAAATACGCGTATGAAAAATGAACCAGGCGCAGCCAGGCGCAGAAAATTTCTCAGGCAATCAATGTCTTTAGTTTTTGCAGCAACAGCAATTCCCAGTTTTGCGGGAACATGGAAAGAAAGACAAAAGGAGCTTACTGATTTCGAGAAAAAACCCCCTTTGCCAACGGATATGGTTTCGGAGTTTGTTCGGGTGGCACATTTTGACCTGGCAAAGGTGAAAGAAATGGTAGAAAAGGAGCCGATGGTAGTCAATGCCTGCTGGGACTGGGGTGGAGGTGATTTTGAAACTGCTCTTGGGGGCGCATCTCATGTAGGCAACCGGGATATTGCCAGTTACCTGATGGATCATGGAGCCCGAAAAGACATTTATTGCAGTGCCATGCTGGGAGATCGCGAGCTGGTACATGCATTCATAAAGACAATTCCGGGTATTGCGAATGTGGACGGTCCACATAGGTTCTCTTTACTATACCATGTGGCTATCAGCGGTGATACAAAAATGGCAGCGCTGGTAAAGCCTCATGTACTTGATCTGGAAGATTACAACCAGGCCCTGCATGCGGCAGTTCGAAATGGACATACATCCATGACTGAATGGATGCTGAAAAATGGAGTAAACGATCCAAACACAAAAGACTTTGTTGGGAATACCCCGTTACAAAATGCGGAGAAAAAGAACTATAAAGAGATCGTGGAGTTGTTGAGGAAGTTTGATGCAAAATAACCACCTGCGGATCGGCAAATGTTGGCGGGTTTTGGGTGAGGTCACCGGATACGGTGGCCTTTTTATTATCTCAATCCCAATTGTTGCATCATTGCGTTTTCATCAGTGATCCTCCAGTGTTGGGATATCCTTCCATTTTCAATGTATTCAATATTGATCTGATTTACTGATATCTTTTTGTTTGTTGGTGGAATGCCGAAGAAATCTCCAGTGTGAGTGCCTGTCATTTTTACGCGAGCTACAATACGGTTATCGGTTATGATTAAATCCTGTATTGTATAATTAAGATCAGGAAAGGCAACACGCATAGCTATTACTATGGGTTTCAAAGCTGCGGGACCGGGAGGGGAATCCGGAAAAGATGAAGAATGATTTAAATAACCAGGATTTAACAATTCATCCAGGAGATCAATGTTCCCTTTATTCCAGACTTCATTAAAGTAGTTTCGGATAAGTTGTTGATTGTGGTGAATTAGATTTGTATTCATATGGCAAAAATCAATTGCTATATGAATCTTTTGATTAACCTGGGTTAATAAATTCAGGAAAGTGTAGCGATTCTTTTGCGGATGCGGCTGAGAGAGGGAGGCTGAACGCCTACATAGGAAGCGATATAATATTGAGGAATGCGTTGTTGTAAAGATGCGAATTGCGAAAGAAAATCCTGGTATCGTTGTTCAGGGCTATGTGTGTAATGTTCGAGAAAACGGGAGATTGTATTCAGTAATTCTCTTTCCATTAGCAGTCTTCCAAATTTTTCACCCTGTTCAATTTTTTTATAGAAAAGGTTGAGATCTGATTGGGAAATTGTCCATACAATGCTTTCTTCAATAGCCTGTATATTTTTGCGGCTGGGACTATTTTTAAGCAGGCTTTCATAGTTGCACGCGAAGTTGTTTTCAGCAGCAAAGTAATGGGTGATATCTCTGCCATCATCATTAATGAAATAGCGCACCAGGCCTTTTTCAATGAATAGTAGATGTCTACTGATTTCCCCTTGTTTCAACAGGTAATCACCTTTCCCAATTATTTTCCTTTTGAAAAGTGATTGCACCACTTCAGCATCCTTTGTGGAAAGAGGAATGTATTGTTGAATGTTAAAAAGAAGTATGTCTGGCATAGTTGGGAAATAGGAGTAAAGGTAATAAGGCTGGCGAATACAAGGATTTCTCCCAAAATACCCGGTATACCATCGTCCCCTGGGTTTAACCGCAGAAAATTCCCATCAAATATTGTTTTTTTCACCTTGTCAGAATAATTCAAGGTATCAACTTAGCGCCCGGCCAGGAATAATAGATGATCAGGTGTTATGGAAGGATTTGAATATTATGAGTACACTGCGGATGCGGATCTTCAGGAATTAGAATTCGATAGCGATGGTCCGAAAGGGAAAATCCAGAAGGTTGTAAGAATAAGACACATAACCGGTAATATGTATTTACTATCATTTGGAGATTTGGATCCGATTACTAAAAAGTTAAACGACAAAGCCGTTTCCAATAATTCTGATACGGCTAAAGTGGGATTTACACTCGCTAAAATCATTTTCGATTTCACTGAAAAGTTTCCAGAAGCGAAGATATACTTCACTGGATCAACGAAATCGAGAACAAGATTATATCAAATGATGATGAATAAATACAGGCATTTAATCCTGTTATTTTTTACAGTAATCGGTTGGGATAATAGCGAAGAAGAAACATTTATCTTAGGTAGGAACTATAAATGCTTTACTATTTATAGAAAATGAAAAGATTATTAAATTAAATTTGTTGTATGAAAGAGTTAAGCGAAGAAGTTAAGCGCAAAATAGAAAACGGGATATTGCTTGAAGGAGAGGAGTTGACTGAGTTATGTGAGTTTAATGAGGAATTTTTTGAAGAAAAGTACAGAATAGCAATGGAGCAGATTAACAAACTTGGAGGAATTGAAAAATTTTGTGCTGATCTTGAAGAACGAATCCGAAAGGATGATCATATCTGGAAATGATCTCAGAAAAAATTATTTTTCCCTTATACGAACCCGCAAAGCACAAGAAATAAACGTTTCCCAACCTTCTTTGAAGCATGTTGCTGATAAAAAGTCAATGAGTATTGTTGAAAACAGGGTGCAAGGGATTAAAAACTGATTTCAAAACTTCACCACCACATATTCTTCTCCCCATTCCCCTTCCATTTCTGTGCATAAAACGTTCCGAACCAAATGCCCAAATCCCACTCTTTACACTAATTTAGCCGCTACTAAATTCTAGAAAAGTGAGATTAAAGAGCTTAGAAATCAAGGGATTCAAGAGTTTTGCCGATAAGACAGTTGTGAGTTTTGATGATAACATCACCGGTATTGTTGGGCCTAACGGTTGTGGAAAATCTAACATTGTAGACAGTATCCGCTGGGTTATTGGTGAGCAAAAGATCAGTCACCTCCGTAGTGAGAACCTGGACAGCCTGGTCTTTAATGGCTCCAAAACCCGCTCTGCCAGTGGCCTTGCCGAGGTAAGCCTCACTTTCGAAAACACCAAAAACCTCCTCCCCACTGAATTCAGTACCGTTACCATAACCCGTAAATTCTATAAGAGCGGGGAAAGTGAATACCGCCTGAATGATGTTCAATGCCGGCTTAAGGATATCCAGAACCTTTTCATGGATACCGGCGTTAGCACAGATAGCTATGCCATCATTGAACTCGGTATGGTGGATGACCTTATTAAAGACAAAGACAATAGTCGCCGCCGCATGCTTGAGCAAGCTGCCGGCATCTCCATTTATAAGACCCGTAAAAAAGAAGCAAAACTTAAACTGGATGCTACCGAGCAGGACCTCGCCAGGATTGAGGACCTCCTTTTCGAGATCAATAACCAGTTAAAAGCCCTGGAAAGCCAGGCTAAAAAAGCGGAAAAATACCACGAGATCAAAAAAGACTATCGTGAAGTAAGCATAGAACTGGCAAAAGCAGCCCTCGAAGGGTTTAACCTGACCTATAAAGAACTCAACGAACAACAGGAGGCTGAAACAGATAAGAAGATCCGCATGGAAGCGGAGATCGCTACTGAAGAAGCAGCTCTGGAACAGGAAAAGGTTTCCTTCATTGAAAAAGAACGCCAGTTACAAAGCATGCAGCATGCATTCAATGAACTGGTTCAATCTGTTCGAACAAAGGAAAATGAAAAGAACCTTTCTGCCCAGCGATTAGAACACCTGGAAGAAAAAGAAACCAGCCTGCGTGAATTCTTGCAAAAGGCAGAGGGCCAGTTAAGCGGTATTGACGAAAGCATTGGGTTTACCAACCAGCAGGTGCTTGATGAAGAAGCTGCCCTCACAGGATTGAATGATATGCTCACCAATCTTCGTGAAGATGTTGACAACTCACGTAATATTCTGGATGAAAAGCGCCGCACCTGGGATAACCTTCGCAATGAATACCAGCATGTACAACGCAACCAGTTTGATGCAGAGAAGAAAGTAGCGGTTGCCGATACATCAGTTGAAAATCTCAAAAGAGCTATCTCACAGATTGAAGAAGAAAAGAAACAGCGGGAAGACCAGCGCCACCATTTAGATCAGGATCGCATCCTCAAGGAGAAAGAACTCAATATCAAAAAGATAGACCTGGAACAATTACAGCAACACCAGGAAAATACCCGTGAGCAGATTTTGCAAACACAATCCATCCTGGATGGTTTGCGTAATGAACTGGCGGAAGAGAACCGTAAACTTGACTCCAAAAAGAATGAACACGATCTGCTCAAAAGCATGATCGATTCCATGGAAGGATATCCTGATAGCGTTAAGTTCCTTCACAATAATAATAACTGGAATCATACTTCGCCCATCCTATCGGACATATTATATGTAAAGGAAGAATATCGCACAGCTCTTGAAAATGTTCTGGAACCCTACCTCAGCTATTATGTGGTTGACAACCTTTCTGAAGGTTTAAAGGCGGTTCATTTGCTGGATGAGAACAAGAAAGGGAAAGCCAATTTCTTCCTGCTGGACAAACTGAATGAAACGCCAGTCTCTCAGCCCCCGGCTCCCAAACCTGATTTTGATGCATCTGAAGAGATCATGGGAGCCAATGACCTGCTGGTGCCAACTCCTTCGGCTGCATTAACTGAGGAGGAAGACCGCACTCCTTATCAATATGCCCATCCTCCGCTTCACAAGCTGGATCAGGCCATTCCTGCTCTTAGCGTAGTAGAAGTAGATGATCGTTATAAGAAACTTGCGGAGCACCTGCTTTCCAATGTATATATTGCCGACAATGAAGAAGTGCTGCAAAACAGCAATGGATTTGTGGTAATTGAAAAGAATGGTAAATACGTTAAAGGAAAATATTCCCTGACTGGTGGTAGCGTTGGGCTGATTGAAGGAAAGAAGATCGGCCGCGTCAAGAACCTGGAAAAATTACAGGATGAGATCCTCGCCCAGGAAGAAGTGGTTGAAAAGCTCCGCAGCGATATCCAGGCGCGTCATAACGAAGTGATCGCTTTCAATGAAGACCTTCGTGAATCAGCCATTCGCGAAACGGAAAGAGAAATTCAGCAGCTCACTAATCAGGTTTTCAGCATTCACAATAAACTGGAGAACCTGCATTCAATGCAGACCAATAGCCAGCACCGGCTTGAAGAACTAAATCACCAGGTATTCCAGACCCAACAGTCTGTAGAAGGAGTACGTAACCAACTGAAGGAATATAGTGATCAGCTGGAAGCAATTTCTGGGAAAGTAACCGAAGCTGAGGAAGCTTTCCGGGCCGCAGAGGATGAATTCAGTGATGCTACCCGCCAGTTCAATGAGTTCAACCTAAATGTTACCAGGCAGCAAAGCAAGATCAATGCGCTGAAACAGGAACTTGAATTCAAAACAAATCAGCTTAATGACCTGAAGTTGCAGATTGAATCCAACACCAGCCAGCTGGAAGAGACGGGTAGCAATATCCGCCAGTCTGCTGAATCCCTTGCTGGCATCGAAAGTGATTTATTGCAGATCATGCGCAGCAGGGAAGAAGAAGAGAGAAATCTGAATGAAGCGGATCAGGCCTATTATAATATGCGCAACCTGCTGAGTGAAAAAGAAAGTGAGCTCCGTCATAAAATTAAAGACAAAGAACAGATAGAGCACCTGCTTGCTGCCATAAAAGATAAGCTCAATGAGTTGAAGCTTCAGCTCGCCGGAACTAAAGAGCGACTGGATGTTGAGTTCCGCATCAGACTGGAAGATATCCTTGACCAGGCGCGCACAACAGAAACTGCCCTGGAAGAATTACAGGAAAAGGCAGACCGGATGAAGAAACGCCTGGAAAACCTCGGTGAGGTAAACCCCACAGCTATTGAAGCTTTCACCGAAATGAAGAAGCGGTATGAGTTCATCGTGGAACAAAAGAATGACCTGGTAAATGCCAAAGACAGTTTGATGAAAACTATTTAAGAAGTGGAAGCAACCGCTAACCAGAAATTCCTTTAAACATTCAACCTGGTACGCGATCACTTTACCCGTGTATTTAAAACCCTGTTTACGGATGATGACCAATGTGATCTTATACTGGAAAACCCCGAAAATCTGGCTGAAAGCGGAATTGATGTAATTGCAAAACCCAAGGGCAAACGTCCAACTTCACTTACCCAGTTGAGCGGAGGAGAAAGAACGCTTACAGCTACAGCATTGCTGTTTGCGATCTACCTGATCAAACCTGCTCCATTCTGTATCCTGGATGAGGTGGACGCTCCACTGGATGATGCTAATGTTAGCAAGTTCACCAATATGATCCGCCAGTTCAGTGAGAATTCACAGTTCATCATCGTTACCCACAATAAAACTACGATGAGCACGGTGGATGTGATCTATGGCGTAACCATGCAGGAGCCGGGTGTGAGCAAACTTGTAAGTGTTGACTTCAGGGGATTAGGCGATAATTAATTTATCGCTTTACTTCTTCAATTACTTTACCTATACAGCCACTTGGCATTTGAATATGCAGTAAGGCTGCAACTGTAGCAGCTATGTCCGTCATATAAGTCTCCCTGTTTGTTTTCCCCTGCCTGATTCCCCAGCCATACCATAAAAGAGGAATATGGGAATCATAGGGATTCCATACACCATGCGAGGTCCCATTACCCGTTCCTTCCACATAACCGGGTTTCAAAATGAATGCAACATCTCCGCAGCGGGGATAGTAATAGCCATTATTTATCATTTCCCGCTGTTTGGCAGTCAGGGGAGTGGTATTCAGATCACTTATCCGGAAAGCCTGCATGATCTCCTTCTGTTTACGCAGGAAACTTACTGTCCAGGTTTCAATTTCCTCACGGTTAAGCTTGTCTGCTTCAATCAGGCTATCATTGAACACAACCATGTAATTATAGGTATCTATGACAATTCGCTCTTTGCCGTATTTTGCTTTTAGTCCTTCGTTCATCCGTTTTGTTATTTCCAGATCCGGAAAAGCGCCTCCTGGCAATTTATTTTCAATAGAGAAGTTGGGAATATGTGCCACTGCATGATCTGCGGTCAGGAAAACAGTATAATTCCCTTTGCCTACATACCCATCAAGGAATGCAAAGAATTTACCCAATGTCTGATCAAGACGAGCATAGTCATCCAGTTGTTCCCAGGAATTAGGTCCGAAGTTATGGCCAATGTAATCAGGTGATGAAAAGCTGACAGCAAGCAGATCTGTTGCGGAATTTTTTCCTAAACGTTCAGCTGTAATAGCTGCTTCTGCCATGGCTTCCGTAAACACATTACCATAAGGGGTGGAAGCGATCTTGGCATAATCCTTACCTATAAAACGGCTGAGATCATAAGGGAACATGGTCTGATCAGTACCCAATGGTTTATTCTCAAACCATTCCTGATCATCCGTGCAGTATTTTGAATAAGTTGATTTTGGTAGGGAAATGTCCCATTTATATTGATACAAGGAATCAACGAGATTTCTGTTATTAAATGCCTGGACCCACGCAGGCAATTCTTTCATATAATAGGAACTGGTGATGAATTTGCCAGCATAATCATACCAGTAGGCTGCCGTGGCAGAATGCCCTGCCGGCAGAATTGCACCTCTGTCCTTCAGTGCTATTCCAATCACCTTGCTTTGAAAATTTGTAGCCAGGCGTAACTCATCCCCAATAGTAGTGGCGAACATATTACGTGGGCTCATTTTTCCCCACGAAGAAATTGAACCAACAGGTTGTGATGAATCATCATCTGTACAGTAAACGAGCTTGTTCTTCTGCCTGTCCCACCAGTTATTTCCA
>CAMLGP010000061.1 GCA_946479535.1 uncultured Bacteroidota bacterium | reverse complement strand
GGAAATATAAGTATATACGGCAGGTATTACATATAGTGTAAGCAGCAATGAGAACATGATTCCACAAACTACTACAATACCTAAGGGAACCCGACTTGTTGAGGATGCACCCAAACTCAGCGCTATAGGTAATGCACCAAGGGAAGTGGCAAGGCTTGTCATCAGGATAGGCCGCAAACGTTGGGATGCTGCATCTACCACGGCCTCCATTTTTTTAAGTCCGTGTGATCTTCGCTGATTGGCAAATTCTACTATCAGGATACCATTTTTGGTTACAAGGCCTATCAACATGATCATTCCAATTTCAGAGAATATATTCAGGGTTTGTCCAAAAACCCAGAGACTTAACATTGCACCGGCCAATGCCAGCGGAACGGTAAACATGATTGTAAATGGGTCCAGGAAGCTTTCAAACTGGGCAGACAATACCAGATAGATCAGGATCAAAGCGAGTGCAAAAGCAAAGAGGATATTTGACGAACTTTCCGCATAATCACGGGAAGGACCTGTCAATGCTGTTTGATAGCTCTCATCCAATAATCTGTTTGCGATCCCGTTCATGGCATCTATTCCATCGCCGATGGTATAACCCTCAGACAGGGAGGCCTGAATAGTGGCTGATTTATACCTGTTGTAGTGATAAAGTGTTACAGGATTCGTATTTTCTTCCAGGTGGATAACCGCATCCAGAGGAATACTTTCACCCACCTTGTTACGAACATATAATTTTTCAATATCGCCAGGCTTATTCCTGTCTGTCCTCTCCACCTGGGCGATTACTGAATATTGAAATCCATTCTGGATATAATACGCAAGTCGGCCTCCACTGAAAGCGGCCTGAATGGTAGCTATTACATCCTGCGTGGATAATCCAAGGTCCTTGATCTTCATCCTGTCAACAGTAAGCCGTAATTCGGGCCGATTGAATTTCAGATTCACATCCACATTAGAGAAGGTCTTATCCTTTCGGGCTTCTTCAAGGAATTTCGGGATCATGTCTCTCAGGCTGTCCAAATTCTGATTTTGAAGTATAAATTGAACGGGAAGCCCACCTCGTTGCCCTCCTACAGCAATTGTTTGTTCCTGCGTTGCAAATATCCTTGCGTCATTGAAGCGGGATAATTTCCGTTGAAGGTCATTAGCTATTTCATTTTGGGTCCGTTCCCTGTCGCCAGGCGGGATCAATCCAATACGTGGGCTGGCACTATTGGAACTACCTCCACCGGGTCCTCCGCCGGGGGTACGGGTAAATACAAAATCGCGCTCGGGTACAGAATCATATAGATAATTGGTAATCTTATCGGAAACCTGCTGCATATAGGCATAGCTGGTCCCTTCCGGTCCGGTCACATTAAAGCGAATATTGCTACGGTCTTCCATTGGAGCCAGTTCACTTTTCAAGGTTCCGGAAACCACCCAGATCAGAATTCCACAAACCCCGATGATAACAAAAGCCAGCCATCGTACTTTCATAAACGCCTGCAATGAACGGCGGTATCCATTCTCCATTCCTGTGAAAAAGGGTTCTGTTTTTTTATAAAACCAGCCATGGCCAGTCTTCTTTCGATGGAGAACTACATTTAATACCGGAGTTATGGTAAGTGATACAAAGGCTGAAACAAGTACAGCAGCCGCAAGCGTTACACCGAATTCCCTGAATAGCCTGCCCACAAACCCTTCCAAAAAGATCACAGGAAGAAAAACGATAGCCAGCGTAACAGAAGTTGAAATGACTGCAAAGAATATTTCCTTACTTCCCGCTACTGCAGCTTTACGAATGGGCATTCCGCTTTCCAGCTTCCGGAAAATATTTTCGGTAACAACAATTCCATCATCCACCACAAGACCGGTTGCCAATACAATAGCGAGCAGCGTAAGAATATTGATAGAAAAACCGGCAAGGTACATTATGAAAAAAGTAGCAACAAGCGAAATAGGAATATCAATCAATGGCCTGATCGCAATTAACCAGTCACGGAAGAATAAGAATATCACCAATACAACCAGGGAAAATGAGATCACCAGCGTTTCTTCCACTTCAGCCAGTGAGTTCCTGATATTTTTTGTGTTATCGATCAGTACCTTTAACTGGATATCAGACTTTGTTTCCTTTTCTATCTGCTCTATCCTTTTATAAAATTCATCTGCTATTTCAATGTTATTGGCGCCCGGTTGAGGAATAATGGCAAGACCTACCGCCTGCACACCATTATATTTCCAGGTCTGCTCCAGTTCCTCAGGAGCTAATTCAACTCTTGTTACATCTCCCAGGCGAACGATCCCCGTACTGTCTTCATGAATGATAAGATCACGAAACTGCTGTTCAGTAGTGAGCCTTCCCAATACGCGAATGGTAAGATCTGTATTATCCCCTGAGATCTTTCCGGGAGGTATTTCAATATTTTCACTATTCAATGCTGTACGGATATCGGAAAAGGTAACTCCATACGCATTCATTTTATCCGGATTCAGCCAAATGCGCATTGAATATCTTTTCTGTCCGAATATATTGATTGCACTAACCTGATTAATGGTCTGTAATTGCTGCTGCAATACGTTTTCAGCATAATCACTGAGCTCAAGCAGGCTTTTGGTCTGACTTTGAACCGCCAATATCAATATGAAATCACTATTTGCATCTGACTTCCTGATTACCGGAGCCGCATCGATATCCTGTGGAAGACTTCTCGCTGCCTGGCTTACCTTATCGCGGACATCACTTGCTGCTGCTTCCAGGTCAACTCCAAGATTGAATTCAACTGTAATATTGCTATTGCCCTGTGAACTTGAGGAAGTAATGGTTCGAATACCAGGAATTCCATTAACCTGTTTTTCCAAAGGCTCGGTGATCTGGCTTTCGATAATATCAGCATTGGCACCTGTGTAAGAGGTACTGACATTTATAATAGGAGGATCGATAGCAGGATAATCCCTGACCGCCAGAAAGGTAAGTCCTACTACACCAAACAAAATGATCGCGAGGTTCATTACCGTCGCAAGAACCGGTCTCTTTAGGGATAATTCCGAGATATTCATTAATAGAAAAATCTTTTTGTTGACGGTTACCTGGCTTCAGCCAGTTGTTCCAGTGTTTTCACACCCCTGATACGGAGCTGCGCCTTTGGCCTTGCGAAAAGTACACCAGTCACTACAACAGTATCACCAGCTTTTACGCCTTTTGTTATTTCAACATTGTTGGCAGTACGCAATCCTGTCTGAACATTTACAAAGGATGCCTTGCCGTCTTTTACCAGTATCACCTGGTTATTTTTATCATCAGGAATGATGGAATTGCTTGGGACCATGATAGCCCTCTGGTCTATGACTGAGGAATTGACATATACTTTTACAAATGCACCTGGGTTGGGTGTTGATTTCTCCAGCACTGCACGTACAATGATATTCCTTGTTTGACGGATGGCCTGTGGTTCCATGGCAATAATGGTGGCTCTCTCCCTGATTTCATTGGCCGCATCCACTTCCACTGCTACTGAACTTCCGATCCTGATAAGGTTGCTATATTGTTCAGGCAGCGTAAAGTCAATTTTAGATCTCGATAATTGCTGAATAGTAGCGATTACGTTGGAAGGCGATACATAAGCTCCCGGGCTTACCTGCCTTAAACCTACTGTTCCCCCGAATGGAGCACGGATCACAGTTTTATCGATCAGGGTTTGAGTATAGGCCATATCGGCCCTGAAATTATTGACCGTATTTACCGCTGCATCATAATCACTTTGATTTACCCCACCCACATCAAGAAGCGTTTTCAATCGCTTCACTGTAGTTTCTGCCAGGTCCAGTTGAGCCCTGCTCTTTTGCAATTGGGCTACCAGGTCTGCACTATTTATCCTGGCTAATACTGTACCCTGTGCTACTTTTTTACCTTCAGGAACGTTCAGATAGGTCAACCGGCCGCTAACCTCGGGTCTTACCTCAACCGTTTCGTTGGCAATCACTGTTCCGTTTGCTTCAATAGTATTATCAACCGGCTGGGTTTTGGCGATTATTACATCCACAATTGTAGGAGGATTTTGCCTGGGTTTTTCAGGATCTGAATTACCCTTACAGGCCACCAGCGAAACTATTGTAACTGTGATGCAGAGCCAACTGAAAGACAACTTATTGATCCTATGCATGAAGTGGGTTTAAACGAGCTCCAAATATAAAGTAGATTTTGTTTGTTTGAGGCGGTCCATCTTGGGACGATAAAAAAATAAAATCCTTGCACCTTTGATCAAAAAAAATCCTTCATAAACGCCTGTATATTAAAGAATGGTTAAGGTGTATGGCAGGATAAAAATGCTTCAATTTTAATACCATTATGGTCCAGGTCCCCGGGAATTTTTTACCCGGGGAAAATCCTGTTTCTTTGCCCCTTAAATCATCGTAAATGAGTCCAGAGGTTGGAATTATTATGGGATCAGACAGCGATCTTTCAGTAATGCAGGCAGCTGCTGATATTCTGAAAGAATTCGGCATTGCCCATGAGGTTACGGTTGTTTCCGCCCATCGCACCCCCTTACGAATGATTGAATATGCACAAAAGGCCAGGGAAAGAGGTCTGAAGGTGATCATTGCGGGTGCCGGTGGTGCAGCACATTTACCTGGTATGGTGGCGAGCATCACTCCCCTGCCCGTAATTGGGGTGCCTATAAAATCTTCAAATTCCATTGACGGATGGGATTCTGTTCTCTCCATCCTCCAAATGCCGAATGGAGTGCCTGTTGCTACAGTAGCATTAAATGCGGCAAAAAATGCGGGAATACTGGCGGCGGAGATCATTGGCTCCGCAAATGATACTATTTCACAAAAGGTTTCCGTTTACAAAACCACCTTACATAACGAGGTTATTGAAAAGGTCGAGAAGATGAAACAGGCCGGCTGGGAAAACAGGTTTGATTAAATGAGCCTTCTTACTTTATGGCTTTTGGGCTGTAAGCTTTGCAGATAAATATAGACTACATTTATTTTTCTGAATTAGCATAGTCAGCCGCAGATGCGCCAGCCCCCTCCTATTTGAATTTCTCCAGAAAGCTATCCTTTCTCCTGCTCGCAACTTCTATATTGGTCTCATCTTCCATTACAATATATCCTCCCCTGCCCCGGAAATACTTTTTAATGAAGTTCAAGTTAACCATATGGGAATTATGTACTCTAAAGAAAATACTCTCGGGAAGTATATCCTCAAATTCTTTAATAGTTTTGGTAGTAGTGATCTTTTTTCCATTTATTAAATGGATCTGCGTATAACTACCCTTTGCTTCGCAACGAATTATTTCTTTAAAATCAACGAAGATCAATCCGTCCATTGCCGGTACCGCTATTTTTTGCAGTTCGGTCTGCTTATTGGCAAACTGCTCAAAAAATAATTTGAGCTTTGAACGGGTATCCTTGGTTTGTATTTGCTCGGTAACCTTCCTGACTGCTTCAAGCAGTTCTTTTATATTGACAGGTTTTAGTAAATAATCCAGCGCACAATACTTGATTGCTTTGATGGCATAGTTGTCATACGCAGTAATAAAAATTACTTCAAAATCAACCGGGCTTAATTGATCCAGCAATTCAAATCCATTTCCGTATGGCATTTCAATATCAAGAAAAACGAGTCCTGGCCGGTCTTTCCGGATCAATTCAATGGCTTCCTCCACACTGTAAGCTTCCCCTGTTATTTTTATCTGGGGGCAAAATTCTTCCAGCAGGCCTCTTAATACCCTGGTGTTTTTTACATCGTCATCTACAATTAATGCTGTGATCATATATTAGCGGTATAGGTTATATTGTTATACCGGGAAACTGACAGTGACCCGTGTTCCAAGCGGTTCATTATTCTGATCGATCAGATCCTGAACCATCAGTTCAATTTTTTGCCGGGCCTCTTTGTTCATCATTTCTATTCTGTCTGCAGTAACTGACATTCCCCTGGACTGCCTGTCGAAGCTTTCACGCATTTTGAACTGCCCTGCCACAAGTCTTCCCACACCATTGTCTTCAACTATACAGATCAATCTGCCATTTTCAAATCGTACATTAATCATAATCTTTCCATCTTTATCTTTCCGGTAACTTATTCCATGACGGATACTGTTTTCAACATAAGGCTGTAGGATCATTGGAGGGATACAATATTCGCCGGAAGACACTGTATCACAGACCTGGATAGAATAGATGAATTTCTCTTCCATTCTTGTTCTTTCCAGTTCAAGGTACGTAGCAAGGTATTGCAATTCTTCCTGTATGGTGATCTCCTGCCGGGTAGAAAAATCCAGTGTCTGCCGGATCAGGCTGGAAAAAGAGGTGATGAACTTGTTAGCCCCGATGGTATCCTTTTCCATAACATATTGCTGTATGGAGTTAAGGCTATTGAATATAAAATGGGGATTCATTTGTGCTTTAAGCGCTTTTTGCTCCAGCTCCGTTATCTTTCTTACCGTGTCTGCTTTTTTTGCTTCCTTCTCCCTGATCCGTTTGATATATATAATTACGGCGATCCAGATAAATGTCCCTCCCAGCAGGAACAGGAGTATCCTGAACCAGGTCCTTTCTTCCAGTAATTGTTCAATAGAAAAATCGATCTGTTTTGTTTCACTCTCTACTCCGAATTTATTAATGGCGGTCAGTTGAAGCGTATATTTTCCCGATGGCAGCGATGGATAACTCAAAAAAGTTTCACTGGTGCTTTTCCAGTTGCTGTCCAGGCCCATGAGCCGGTACTTATAATTAATCTGTCCTACTGAGCGGTAAGAAATGCCTACGAATTCAAATCGAATATTGTTATCTCTGTGTGGCAACAAAAAACCCGTTGTATCATCATTCCAAACCTTGTCAGAGCTTTTGATGGCGGTGATATGTAGATCACATTCGGAGGTTTGCGAGATATTATTTTCATTGAAATAAGTAATGCCCTGCGGAGTTCCTACATATATAACGGGGCCATCAACATATACTGCATTGATAATATCAGAACCTAATCCATCTGCAGTAGTCAGCTTGACAATGCTGTATTTATCATTATTCAGCGTTACTTTATTGAGTCCTTTATCTGTTCCTACCCACAGCACATGGCCCGATACAAAAATATTTCTGCAAATATTACTGGTCAGTCCATTATCCTTATTCAGGTGCATGATCATTTTATTGTTTTTTAAGCCTACTACGCCTGCCCCGTAGGTTGCGATCCAGTAAATATCATCGTCTGTTTTGATGATTGCGGAGATACGGTTACTGAGAAGGCTATTTGTTTCGCCCAGTAATACACCCTTCCCCTCGGCATTTATTTCATATAATCCTGTGAGTGTTCCTAAATAAAAATTATTCCCATGGGGAAATATACAGGTGATCCGCTTAGTCCAGAGACGGGTCGCAACTTTTTGACCATGCTTTACATCAATTGAATAGCCTCCACCTGCAGTTCCGAAATATAAAATACCATTCTGAGAGATAACATTCTTGATCGCCAGCGGGTATTTGATGCCTGGAAGAGGACCTTTCAGGGTAGAAATACCCCAATCGGAGCCTATGATCAATCTGCCATTGATGTCTTGTGCCAGTGAGAGCACCCGTACGTGCTGATAAAAGGTGCTGATCTTGAATTTACGGATAGGCTTTCCATTATTATTTAATTGCCAGAGCAGGGAATGGTCAGTACCGATATATAGGGATGAATCAACCTTTAGAATACTGAAGACTGCCAGCGGACTCTCCTCATCGTCAAACTTAATATCCCTGACTGCGGTTGACCCAAGACGGAATACCCCTTCACCCATAGTTGCAAACCACAGGTTTTTCTCTCTATCTTCTATCACAGCAGTCACTTTATGTCCACCCAGGAATTCACCGATCAGGCGGTTATTATTCAGGCTGTATAGAATGCATTTTGAAGCAGCATTGATCACAAAAAGGCTGTCATTGATCCTGGCAATGTTGATAAAGTTCTCTGGTACTCTAAGGCTGTTGAGACGTCTCTGGTTCTGGGAGAGAAAAATGAGACTATCCTGGCTTCTTATCGCGGCAAGATCCCTCCGCAAAATATACCAGCCAATAGTTCCATCAGGAAAAAATTTATTGCTGCTTTTTACAACGGTTCCTCTATCTGCATCAATATCTACAAACATGGCACCAAGGTGTTCCACCATTACTGCAATCCGGAAAGACCCCTTCTCGTTCACATTAGCATCATATATCTGAATCCATTGATTATCCAGGGAGTTCATGGTAATGATTTGACCATTGGATTTTATTATATGTAGAAAGAATTGTTCAACGATCAGGATATTACCATATTTGTCTTCCAGAACACTCTTAACCTCTGCAGAGATCTTTATTTTTTTTAGTACAGAATCATTGGTGGTGTTATAGATCCTTCCTTTCCAGTAATAGCAGATTGAGTTTCTAAATGGAATGGCCCAAACCCTGTTTTTGGAATCCACAAATAATTTGAGTATCTCATTATCCGGAAGCCCGTCCGTAGTTGTGAAATTGGTGAAGTGAGTACCATCAAAACGGCTTAGCCCCGTTTCCGTACCAAACCAGAGAAAACCATCATGGTCCTGCTCTATATAATATACAGTGGAGCCAGCCAGACCTTCCTTGCTATCATAATGCGTGTAACTATAATCCTGGCTAAAAGCAAGAAATGGAATAAGAAGTAACAGTAACAGCAAAGGTTTATTACCCGTTTTCATGTATGGTTAGCAGTTATGATCCCGCACATAGGCATATACACTTAATACTCTTCCCGCCGGAACAGGAAATTTTCTTCATTTGAAAAATAAAGAAAATTTTGATAGGGACTGCTGATTTTTTAAACCGGCTTGATATCGATGACAGGTGTTTTGTCCAGCACTTCAAGTGATTCTACCTGGATCAGACCATTACTGACTGAAACAACTTTAACGTTATGAATACCTATGGGATTGGGACGATCTGGGGAACGTGTAGAAAATACACCAACTTTTGGTGTTCCGTAATTCCGTCGGATGATACATTTGATAACAGATCTGTCTGCCTGGTGCAGCCAGGTAAGGAGGAGTAACTGCGCTCCTTCCTTAATATTTTCAATCCCTTCACTGAATTCAGGAAATATCTTTATTGCCGCACCAGGTGCATTCTCACTTTCCTGCAATGGGCAATCCTCTATTGATTTCAATTCTGATTGTACTTCTCCAATAAATTGAAGGGAATTATCCATATAAATAGTTTATGCCTCAAGATAATGAATCTATCTTATGCTGAATTTCCTGTCGTTCAGATTGTGTTTTGGAAAGCGATAGTGCCTGTTGATATAGTTTGAGTGCCCTTTTCGGGTCCTTTTTTCTATATAATTCCCCCAGAAGAATAAAATAGAAATGATTATTGTCCATCTGCAGTGGTTCGGCTTCCTTCAGTGCAGCGTCAATTCCATTTGCCTTATACAAAGCATAAAGCCGGTTCAATACTACTGCGGGAGAGTTATTAA
>CAMLGP010000060.1 GCA_946479535.1 uncultured Bacteroidota bacterium | reverse complement strand
GCATTCTGCGGGAAATGACGGAGTGATCTCTTTTAATTCCCCTCCTGCTGGTAACTATACTCTGATGATCAGGGGAAGGATCAATAAAGGATCGATGGCTCAAAATGAAATTGTGATTCCAATTTTGGTGAGGCAGGTGTATTACAAAACGGCCTGGTTCATTCTATTGATGATATTGCTTGCAGCAGGTATAATTTATATGATGGTACAATACCGGATCCGCCAGATAAAAAAAATGCAGCTATTGCGTACGCGTATTGCCAGTGATCTGCATGATGAAGTGGGTGGCTCCCTGGTACGTATCACCATGCTCACTGATGCCATGAAACGGGAAGGGATTAAGGATAAGACGGAAGAACAGCTGGGGGTTATATCAGGGATCAGTAGAGGTGCCATCTCTACCATGAAAGATGTGATATGGAGTATTGACGCCCGTAATGATAGTCTTACCGGGCTTATTGATCATATCCATGAACACACCCACCAGATGCTGGTGCCCGCCAATATTGAATTTGAGTTCAAGGATAATGGCCTTCATGGTAACGATAAAATAGATATGGATTTCCGGCAAAATATTTACCTGATTTATAAGGAAGCGATCAATAACATCGTAAAGCATTCTGGCGCAACGCTCGTGAAGATCTCCATTTCCCGGCAGGATGGAGTATTCTCTTTCCGCATTCAGGACAATGGAAAAGGTATCACTAACGGTAATGGAAAGCGATCAGGCGGACAGGGAATTGCGAATATGAAAATGCGTGCTGCAAAAATGAAAGCAAACCTTGAAATATCAACTAATAATGGCACAACCATCCTACTGATTGTACCCTCAAGATAACTGGCCGGCAATTATCCCACCTTTATGGCATGGGTGAGGGAAGAATCGCTGATTAATTTTGGATCCAATGATTAATATAGCAATTATTGAAGATGATGAAGTGATAAGGAATACGGTATCATCCTTTCTCGGCAAGCAGAGCGACTTTTCCTGCAAAATTGTGGCACATTCCGTTGATGATTTTATGAGCAAGGCCGGCAAGGTAGTGGAACTGGATATTGTGCTCACGGATATAGGCCTTCCCGGTATGAATGGCATAGAAGCCATTCCACTGGTCAGAAGAAAATTCCCGGAAGTATCCGTTGTGATGCTTTCTGTATATGTTGACAGTGACCATATCTTCAAGGCACTCTGTGCTGGCGCCGTAGGTTATTTACAGAAAGACACTCCCCTGGAAGAAGTAGTTGACTCGCTCAAAGTGATCTATAAGGGAGGTTCTGCCATGTCTCCTGCCATTGCCAGGAAAGTTGTTGATTATTTTGCTCCCAAGCGCACCTATAATGAACCATTAACGGCCAAGGAGCGCCAGGTGATCGCTGCAATGGTAGAAGGCTGCAGTTATAAAATGATCGCTCACCGCCTTGGAATTGGCCTGGAAACAGTAAGACATCATATCAAGAACATCTACCGAAAGTTAAATGTAAATAGCAAGGGAGAAGTAATTGTAAAATCAATGAAGGGAGAGATTTGATTTGCTACGTAGGTGTTCTTCATCATTTTGCCCCAGTTCATCATCTAATAACATTCCCGCTTCTTCTGCCACGGGAATGTTGGATGAACGCAATGGTATTTGTGGAAGAAAACATACAAGAATCAGTGCTACTGAAATTAAGCCGGAAGCTACAAGGAATACATCACTCACTGCATCACTGAAGGCTCCCTTGGCCGAATTTACAAATTGATCGAAATGAGCAAGTGCTGTTGAGTGACTGGCAGGTGGTAACTTGTCTAACAAACTGCGAATATGTTGCTGGTTATCCTGATTTAAGGCATTCTGGATAAAGCTTCCATCAAAATGACTGGCTGTTTGTCCCAAATCAAACTGTTTCATCTCTGCCATAAAAGGTTCCCCCTTCAACTGGTCCATCTGTTCCGTTAAACGGATATTCATAATACCACCCAGTACAGCGGTTCCTACGGTTCCTCCCACATTGCGGAATAATTGAGAGCCTGCGGTTACCTCACCCAGTCTTTCTTTTGGAAATGCACTTTGCACAGCCAGCGTGAAGATTGGCATTGTGGTACCCAAACCAATTCCCAATATAATCATGCGAAGAACCATTCCTCCATTGGTAGTGGCACTATTAATAGTGGAAAAAAAGAGCAGACCTGCAAGGATAATGGCTGTGCCTCCTACCGCCAGCGCCTTATACTTGCCCGTGCGTGATATGATCCTGCCACTAACAGTTGATGCGGTAATCAGCGAGATCATCAAAGGTGTAAGAACCAGCCCCGCGTGAGTAGCTGACCTTCCAATTACTCCCTGTGAAAATATTGGAATGTAAACAATGGCGCCGAACATGGCCATAGTGGTAAAGAACAAACAACAAACGGATACTACAAAAACCCTGTTCTTAAATAAGCCTAAAGACAGGATTGGATTAGCTACCTTTCTTTCAATCGAAATAAAAATGATCAGGGATACGAGACTGGTAATAAATGAACCGATGATCATCATGGATGACCAGCCATAAACACTCCCACCCCAAACCAAAGCAAGTAATAATGGAATAAGGGTAGCTATAATAAATAAAGCTCCCCACCAGTCAATGATCCTGTTCCTGGCATGCGCCACCAGTTTTGGCAATGCGGAAGCCAAAACAATCAATGCAATAATGCCGATGGGAATATTAACATAAAACACCCATCGCCATGAAAATTTATCAGTGATCCATCCTCCTAATAAGGGTCCTGCAATACTGCTTAAACCAAATACCCCACCTATCATTCCCTGGTATTTTCCTCTTTCAGCCGGGGGAAATATTTCCCCTATGATTGCATAAGAATTAACCATCATCGCTCCCCCACCAATACCCTGCAATGCACGGAAAAATATCAGTTGCGTCATATCCTGAGCTAAACCGCAGAGTATGGATCCGGATAAAAAAATTCCAATACCGATAAGGTATAGATTCCTTCGGCCAAAAATATCTGAAAGCTTGCCATAGATGGGAACTGTGATGGTTGAGCCTAACATATATGCGGTAAATACCCAGCTGAAATGTTCCAGTCCATGCAATTCCTGAACAATGGTGGGCATGGCCGTGGCAACAATAGTCTGATCAAGGGAAGAAAGTAACATTGCCAAAACCACTCCTGATAATATTGCCCACCTGCCTGATTGCTTCATACAGGAATAAGTACAAAAATCGTGACAATGTTTTGATTGTTTTGACCAGGGAAAAGAACAGAAACATCTCTGCAGCTTTATATGGTTTAAAGATCACCTGGTTAAAGAGGTCAGTTTTTTGGCAATCAACTGTTTGTCGGAATTATTCTTTGCCAATTGCAGGGCTCTTTCAAAATGATGTTTCGCTTTGTTCTCATCCAATTCCGTATATAATTCTCCAAGAAGTATAAAGTAATAATGATTATCATCCAGCCTGAGCTTTTCCGCCTCATTAATTGCAATCCCTTTCCCTTTTACTTTAGATAATACAAAGGTCCGGTTTAGTGCTGCTATTGGGGAATATTCAAGCATCAGCAGATGATTATATAACTGAAGGATAGTTTCCCATTTTTGAGGCGTATCTTCTTTAATGGTATGCCAGTAAGCGATATTGGCTTCCAGGTGATACCGGGAAATTTTACTTCCTGTTGATCCCTGGTGCAGGTGATAAACACCACGGGCAATCAGGTCCCTGTCCCACAGGTTTTCATCCTGGTCATCATAAAGAATTATTTCGCCGTTATCATTTTTTCTTGCGGCAAACCGGCTGGCATGAAAACACATCAGGGCAAACAGTGCATTTACATCAGGGAGATTGGTTGATTCATTATCAATAAGCAGTTTTAGCAGCCGCATTGCATCAAAACAGAGATCTTCCCGCAATATCACATCCTGGCTTTCAGAGTAATATCCCTCATTGAATAGCAAATAAAGTGTAAGCAGCACGGCCTCCATGCGTTTAGGCAATTCTGATTCCGGAGGAAACTCCAGCTGGATATTTTCCGTTCTCAGTTTTTCTCTTGCGCGGAATAGTCGCTTATTAACCGTTTCCTTATTCGTCAGAAAGGCATTCGCAATTTCATCAATGCCAAATCCGCAAAGGATGCGTAAGGCCAGGCCAGTTTGTGATTCAGCAGGTATTGAAGGATGGCAAACTGCAAAGATCATTTGCAACTGACTTTCTGAAATGTTTTTCTCTGACAGGTCAATGTCTGCTTCTGTCATAATTGTCTCTGTATTCTTCAATTCTGGAACAATCTTTTTGTGAAAAACCTGATTGCGTGCTAAATAGTTCTTCGCTTTATTTTTTGCCACAACGTATAGCCAGGCCGTTGGGTTTTTGGGTATGCCTTTATAGGTCCAGGTCTCCAAAGCAGAAAGAAAAGTTTCACTGGTAATATCTTCCGCAACTTCCATATTTCCAATACCTAAATGCCTTACCAGAACAGCCGCAATTCTGCTGAACTCAGTCCTGAATAAATGTGGTATCAGTTCCATGGTAAATTTAAAAGTCAAAATTCAAAAGTAAAAAGTCAAAGAGGTTTCAGGCAGGCAATGCCTTTGAGATTCTTTAGATTTTACTTTTGAATATTGACCTTTTACATTTTAGTGTCTCGACAGTTTTCTTACCTCTACTGTATTTCCTTCTCCCTGCAGAACCGGGCTGCCCTTGGCAAATTCACAGGCTTCTTCAACTGAATCAGCCTTCACCACAATATAACCACCCAGCGTTTCTTTGATCTCACCAAAGGGGCCATTGGTTACTTTTTTATTGTGATGAACAACTTTGGCATCATCGAATGGCAGACCATTGCCTTCCACAAATTTATTTTGCGCAGCAATACCACCGATCCAATCCATAGTCTGTTTCATCCATACCTGCATTTGCTCCGGAGAGGCAATTTTAGTTCCATCCTGGTGCCTGAAAATCAACATGTACTCTTGCATAACTACTTTTTTAATTGTTTTTGAATGCTGTTATACAGTAATAACAGCTCAACGGAGAGGAATTGGACAGCCAAAGGTAGATTCTTTAAAAAATAAGGCCTCAATCCATTTTGGTCGATTGAGGCCCGTTTTTATCAATAGGGTTTTATTTTATTCCTTCAGGAATTTCAGCTTTTGGCTTATCTGCTCCCCTTCCAGTGAAAGATAATATACTCCTGGCGCCAGGCCTGAGATATTCATATTGGTATTGCTACTGCCAGCTGTAATAAACAATGATCCCTGCTTAACTGACCTTCCGGAATTATCCGTGATAGTCCATTTGATGGATTGTGCGCGCTGAAGATTTACCATCATTCCAAGCTCTTTCTTAACGGGGTTGGGATATAGCATTGCAATATTGCCTTTAGCATTCAGGGTTAATACAATCACTCTTGAAAAGACTGCCTTGCCATCCATATCCTGCTGTAACAGGCGATAATATACATGAGATACGCCCAATGACTGTATCTGTTTATCGGTATACCTATATTCATGGTCTGCCGGATCATTGATGGCTGCAACAGTACCTGCCTGAACAAAATCTTTTCCATTTACGCTTCTTTCCAATACAAAATGTTTGAGATTGCTTTCATTGGCTGTTTTCCATTCAAGTTCAGCATCTGCTCCAACAGTCTTTCCATTAAATGAAAGCAGTTTAACCGGTAGTGGTATTACATTGTAGTTCACAATATAAAAAGTAGAAAAAGAGGAAACACTGAATTTAATAACATATCCATCCTCACCATAAGCCTCTGCAGTACTGTAAGGATAGTCAAATGGTTCCATCGGGGCCAGGGCAGGTATGGTAGCAGTACAGTTGGCTCCGGTTCTTTTAATGATCCGCAGATCATTAAAATTATCAAAGTCTGTAAACCAGTTATAAGGCTGTCCAATAGAGTCTGTGGCGTGAGCTACCCGTTCAAATTCTTCCTTCGTACCATAAACACGAAGATCAACTGGTGTAGTTGGTTGAAACTGCGGAGTGATCACCAGTTGTCTGTCCAGGTACGTTCTGACCCCATTTTCTATTCGTAACGGGCCATCATTCATAAAAAGGCTATAATCCAGTGTTCCCAGGGTATTGCCATTGGCTCTTAGTTCCGCAATTACATCACCTTTGGCATCCGTTAATGGAATCCAGGAATTATAATTGGCAGCATTGATGGGTGAAGGGTAAGTAAAGGATTCGCAGGCACCCGCTGTACCCTGAGCTATTGCTGCGGAATCTAATGAGAGTTCATTAAATCCCAGCAATTCGTTATCGAAGTACATTAACCCATCAGAACCATTGAATGAATGACGAACGATGAAACTATCTGCAAGTGGCCTCCATTCAAATACTGCGCCGCTATCTGTAGCACCGCCCTGTCCTGCCAGTCCATATAAACGATTACCATTTTTAACAAGACGGCCAAATGGCTTTCCGACTCCAAAATCAGAAGCTGCTGCATCTTTCTTTTTGGTATAGGTATTTCCTATGGGATCGTACTCAAACAAAACGCCTCTGTCATTTAAGCCTCCAACGTAGGTATGTCCATATAATTTGTTATTTACCAGGGTAAGATTTCCGAGAGGGCGACTGCCATTTGTTCCCGCCGCAAAATCGAATTTCTTATTGTAGGTATTGGTAGCAGGGTCCCATTCAAACAGGGTTCCTTCATTATTGGTTCCGCCCAGGTGTGTTGTTCCATAGAACCTGCCATTAAAGGAATCCAGTGATGGATAAGGTATGGCGCCGTTTGCTACAGTAAAGTCCTTCAATACAATAAAGTTGTTTGAGGATGGGTCCCATTCAAAGATATATCCTACACCTTCCGCGCCTCCTGTATTGATTATGCCCACATATTTATTATTGTAGGGAACAAATACTCCCATTGGAACAATAAATCCACGTTCTACGGTGGGAGAAACGGGTGTAACGGCTGGCAGGTCCTTCTTTTTTACAAATGCATTGGTTACCGGATCCCATTCAAAAATAGTTCCCTGATCATTTATGCCACCGCTAAGTGTGAGCCCATAATATTTTCCGTCTTTTTCAACCAGGGTAGCACAGGGAAAAGATCCATTTATTGTACTGGAGCCACCATAGGCCGGAATGGCTCCGTTGACTGTACCCATTTCCACGAGGTTGCCCAGCTGGGATGTTCCAGGAATGAATTCATACAATGATCCATATAAACCTGCTGCACCAGAAGAACTAAATCCATAAAACCTGCCGTTCTTTTGTGATAACTGCCGCGTTGGACCCATCCCTTTGCTTATGAGAAGATCAATTTTCTTATCGTATACATTAGCTACGGGATCCCATTCAAACAGAACTCCGTTATAATCTTCACCTCCAAATGGCAACATCCCGTACATTTTGTTATTGCTCAATAGAAGGCTTCCTCTCCCATTACTGCCTGTGGCAACGGCCAGGTCTGTTTTTTTGGTAAAAAGCAGAGGAACAGGATCATATTCAAATAATGTTCCTGCATTGTTTGTTCCGCCGGCATTAGTCATGCCATATAACTTCCCACCAAATAACTCCAGGCTTCCGTAAGGATTAATTCCCGTTGCAGGTGTGAAATTTATTCTTTTGGTAAATGTGCTGGTAACAGGGTCAAATTCAAAGATCACTCCATTACCGTAAATGGGACCACCAGTGAAAGATCCGCCGGATACTGTCATTCCATACAATTTGGTTCCAGCAACTGTAAGACTACCTTGGGGATTAAATCCATCTGCATCACCATTAATAAAGTCATGTTTATCTGTAAACACATTGGTGGCAGGATCCCATTCAAATATCACACCTCCACTGCCGGTTCCACCAACCTGGGACAATCCATAGAATTTATTGGAGTATAGGGTCAGTCCTCCATAAATATATATTCCAGTAGTAAACTGCAGTTCATATTTTTTTGCATAGGTGCTGGTAGCTGGATCAAATTCAAATATGGTACCGCCATTGCCAGTCCCACCTGTAATGGTGGTCCCATAAATTTTATTATCCTTCAATGCAAGAGTGCCAGAAGGAGTACCTCCACTCAGATATGCAAACTCTACTTTCTTTGTATAGATATTGGTTGAAGGGTCGTACTCAAAAAGTACACCACCAGAATTAATACCTCCATATTTTGTGGTGCCATATAGTTTTCCATCCTTCAGTAAGAGATCGCCAGGATGAGCACCATCAATAAAATCAAAGTTTACCTTACTGGTAAACACATTCGTTACCGGATCCCATTCAAACAATACGCCATCACCATTGATCCCACCAAAAGAAGCAGTACCATAAAATTTTCCATTGTATTCTGTTAGCCTGGATTCACCAGTTCCAATAGCATAATTCTGTGCTAAAAAATTATACCGGTTGGCAAATGTATTTCCTTCCAGTCCCATACTGAAGATTGTACCGGTATTGGAAGGACCACCATAACCAGTGGTACCCCATAATTGATAAACACCCTGTGCACAAACGGCAAAGGGCAATAGACAAACATAGGCAAACAGAAGTTTAGGGGTAAAAAATCGAGTCATAAGCAGTTTCTTTTAGAAATAAGGTAATGGCCAGGGGCAGCTCAGTGTTGGACGATGTATTCACTAAGTTAATGCGGGCAATCTACAGATTCAAAGCATTTTAGAAGTCCTCAATCCTGTAAGTGTGTCGATTTTCCCCATTTCCGTGCGCATTATTATCCCGGATTTTAAACCGTACTTCTTCTTATACACTTAACATAAGAAAAGAGGTATTTAATGTACTCAAAATCAATCGTCTGGGATGCCTTCGTTATCCTGTGGTTAATGGGGATAACATAGGGGGGCCTTTGGTCTCTGGTTTGTAATAGTTACCGAAACTTAATTACATGAAACGGATTATTTTATTGGCAGTTGTGGCTATTGCAGTCCATTCTGCTAACGCCCAGAACGTACAATTCGGGGTTAAGGCAGGAGTTAACCTCGCAAATTTTGGTTATGATGGAAATTCCAATGCCAATTCAAAAGCAGGATTGAATTTCGGCGCACTCGCACATATTCATCTCAATCAGAATTGGGCAGTTCAACCAGAAGCAGTGTTTTCCATGCAGGGAGCAGAAATTGATAACATCAAAGCAAAAGTCAATTACATCAATGTTCCGGTACTCGCACAGTACATGTTTGCCAATGGCTTTCGTTTGCAAACTGGTCCCCAATTGGGAATTCTGGTAAGCGCCAGGCAAAAAATTAATGATGTTGAAGTGGATTCCGACAATGCTTATAAAACAACTGATTTTGCCTGGACTTTCGGAGCAGGCTATCTCTTTGCGGGATCAGGTTTTGGTGTAGATGCCCGTTATAACCTGGGTATTTCGGATATAAGCAAGTCTCCACAAGACCTGAAAAACAGGGTTTGGCAGTTCGGTCTGTTCTATCAATTCATGCATTAGGCTGCAAAAAACTTATATATTATTCTGATCTCCTTCGGTTCTCCTTCGATTCTCCTTCGATT
>CAMLGP010000059.1 GCA_946479535.1 uncultured Bacteroidota bacterium | reverse complement strand
GTTACAATAGCTCTCTACACACGCGTTAGCCAAATCGAAACGGGTATGTTTTAATTAGTAGTTCTCAAAAAGAGAACCACTGAAAGTTTATTGTAATTTTGTTATGAGCGTTCGTTTGCTTAAAAAGTAGACTATTACAGGTTTTGTTTAAGGTAATAGTGGAAGTCGGAAGCCTCATAAAAATTGCGGCAAAAACTACAGGGAAATCCAGCCAAAAGAGAAAGTCCAGGCTTAAGTCACCTAAAAGAGTAAGCTAATAAGCTAAAGTTGAAACATCACTGGTATGCTTGGTTTTTACGCTCTTCAAACGCTCTAAATCACCACCGCCACATTTCCCAGCCTCTCCTAATCGTTTTTACCACACAGCGGCAGAGTTGTAGCGCATTCCGATGCGACTTTAAGCTGAGTTATAGTCCAACTAAAAAGGGATAAAAGACGGATAAAACTCGGATGAAAGACGGATAAAAAAGGGACTAAACCTCTGTTTAATCCCTTTTAAAACTATGTTTCCTATATATTAACCCCTATTTTTTATCCTCTCAAACTCGACTACATTACGTATTCAATTAACCTTCAACCCTAAACCTTATACTTATGGCTAAATTACCTGGAGGTGTTCTCGGACCTCTCATAGGACAGATCGGTCCTATAGTTGGATCAAGCCGCAACGGCGTTCCTTATGCTAAAAGTGCTTACAAATCCCGAACCAAGAATATCAGTAATAGGGAATTGGCTAATCGTAAGAAATTTGCGGTTGCACAGAAATTCATAAAGCCTCTCCTTTATTTTGTAAAAACGGGTTGGGCTGGATACTCTGAAAAATCATACGGTTTTATTGCTGCCAAATCCCACCTCCTGAAATATGCAATGGAAGGTGAATCGGATACCCCAATTGTTAATCCGGTACTTGTTAAAGTAAGTTATGGAAATTTAGGACTACCCGGTGATATTGTTGCTTCTAAAATTGGAGATGATACTATTGAATTTTCATGGGATACTTCTACTTACAGCGGATATATGTTTGACCAGGCAATGTTACTGGCCTATGATATAGAACAGAGAAAAAGCTTCGCTATTACCACAGGAGATTTCCGGCATACTGGTAGCAGCAGGATGAGAATTGGTACTGGATATAATTGTCATTTATATTTCGCTTTCGTTGCGCATGATCGCAAGAGTCAGTCCGATAGTGTATATCTCGGTACAATGTCATTCTGATAGTATAATGGTTAATTAACGGAAGTTTTCCGCGGTAAAATCGTCAAAAATCTGATGGTCTATCCGAAATAGTAAATGGACCCAATCAGCGCCATCCGTTAATACCCAGCCACCTGTGATAAAATGATTGCCCAAATTAATTTTGAATTTGGTAAATTGTTGCTGGGAATTAACGGTTGGACTTCACTTAAAATACCGACACAATATGCCGAAATACACTCTATCTGTCAATGGAAAATCAATGTCTGTTGAAGCTGATGCAGATACGCCGCTGTTATGGGTGCTTCGGGATCACCTGAATATACTGGGTCCTAAATTTGGCTGTGGCATGGCCCAGTGCGGAGCCTGTACCGTCCACCTGAATGGTAATGCGGTAAGATCCTGCGTGCTACCTGTCTCTTCCGTGGCAACCAGCAAAATCGTAACCATCGAAGGTCTTAGTGCTACTGGCACCCACCCGGTACAGCAAGCCTGGGAAGAACTGGATGTTGCGCAATGCGGCTATTGCCAGGCCGGGCAAATCATGTCGGCATCGGCATTATTAAAAAGAAACGCACATCCTTCCGACAAAGACATTGATGAAGCGATGGCAGGTAATATTTGCCGGTGCGGAACTTATGTTCGCATCCGCAAGGCAATTCATCTGGCATCTAAAAAACTCAACACAAAATAATTATGCAATCAACAACCAGAAGGCAATTCTTAAAGGTATCTGCACTTTCCGGCGGAGGCATGCTTCTCAGCTTTTCCTTCCTTAATGGCGTAGTTGAAGACTCACCCGGAAATGATGTTGAGTTCAATCCTAATGCCTATATCCGAATTGGGGCTGATGGAAAGATCGTATTACTGGCTCCGAATCCTGAAATTGGTCAGGGTGTAAAAACATCCCTCCCAATCATCATTGCTGAAGAGCTCTGTGTGGACTGGAAGAAGATCCAGGTAGAGTTTGCGCCCATCGATAAAAAATATGGAAGGCAATCTGCCGGTGGTAGTGGTTCCGTTAGAGGACGATTCAATGAATTACGAACTGCCGGAGCAACCGCAAGGGAGATGCTGATAACTGCCGCTGCCCAAACATGGAATGTTCCAGTTGGAGAATGTTCTGCTGAAAATGGTTTTGTAATACATAAAGCCAGTGGCAAAAAACTGGAATATGGAAAATTAACGGCAAAAGCTGCAACGGTTGAAGTACCGTCAAAGCCAGCGTTAAAAGATGCAAAGGACTTTAAGTTCATTGGTACCCGTATCAAAGATGTTGATGCACATAAGATAGTAACTGGCAAACCGCTTTTTGGTATTGACACCCGAAGAAAAGGAATGTTGTTTGCCATGGTGGCCCGACCTCCGGCTTATGGAAAAACTTTAGGTACTGTTGATGATACGGCAGCATTGAAAGTGAACGGGGTAAAGAAAGTTATCAAACTTAAAAATTCGGTAGCTGTACTGGCCACATCAACCTGGGCAGCAAAAAAAGGACGTAATGCGTTAGTGATCCAATGGGATGCTACCGGAAAACTGGAAAATTCCTCGGAGCATTTTGCAACCTTTAAAGAGATGATCGATAAGGGCGCTGCTTCGCCAGCAAGAAATGATGGTGATGTGGATGCAGCAAAACAAAGTGCCGCTAAAGTTCTTGATGTTTATTACGAAATACCTACCCTTTCCCATGGACAAATGGAACCACTTAATTTCTTTGCGGATGTTAAGGATGGGAAGGTTGAATTGTACGGACCCACCCAGGTGCCTGGTAATGTTAAAAGTGATGTAGCAAAACAATTGGGTATTGCCGAAGAAAATATCACCATTAATATGCCCCGGCAGGGAGGTGGATTTGGTCGCAAATTGATGACCGATAACGGCGTGGAAGCTGCATTGATATCGGCAGCCGCACAATGCCCTGTACAGGTACAATGGGTGCGCGAAGATGATATGCAAAACGATTTCTATCGTCCTGCAGAAATGTATAGATACCGCGCTGCACTTTCCAGTGATAATTTGTTGGCCTGGCACCAATCCGGAGTTGGAATCGGCAATGGGGTCCGTGGCGATAGCTATGTAGCGGGGGCGTTAGCAAATTACCGGTGTGAAGGGCAGGGCCTCAAGAGTAATACACCTACTGGTTACTGGCGTGCGCCGGGAGCAAATACGCTGGCATTTGTGGCAGAAAGCTTTTTGGATGAAGTATGTGCAGAATTGAAAAAAGATCCGGTGGCTTTTCGTCTTGAATTATTCCAAAAGGCAAAACAATCGCCTGTAGGAAGAGTGGGATACGACCCTGAAAAATATAAAAGCGTGGTTGAACTGGTAGCGAAGATGAGCAATTGGGGCACCACAGCACCAGGAGTATACAGAGGATTTGCAACCTGGTTTTCCTTTGGATCTTATGCGGCGCAGGTTGTGGAAATAAAAATGGTGGATGAAAAGCCGAAGATCATGAAGGTATACTGCGCCGTGCATTGTGGACGTGTGATCAATTTAAGTGGAGCAGAGAACCAGGTGCAGGGAGCAATAGTAGATGGTATCTCTCACGCCATGTATCCAAAGGTGACATTTGTGGATGGAGCAGTGGCGGAGACCAATTTTCATACCTATCCAATGTTACGGATGAACGATGCGCCATTGGATGTGGAAGTAAGATTTGTAGAAACAGAAGATGCGCCTTCCGGATTGGGTGAGCCAGGTTTGCCACCAGTAGCACCTGCACTCGCCAATGCAATTTTTGCTGCTACGGGTAAACGAATACGCAAAATGCCTTTTGCCGAACAACTGGGATAGTCCTGGTTTAAGAGTTGAGTTAATTTATTCATCTACACTGGATTTTCACTCAAGAACAATCCTGCTGACCTGATTATCCTTGAAGTTGGATTTTCGTTCTAAGTATCTTTAATCACCCGGCTAAATTCCTGCCGCGAATCTTTTTATTAATCCTTATGATGTTCCAACTAACTGGCCTCTCTGGATCCGGCAAAACAACCTTGGCCTACAAAATGAGATCACTATTCATGGACACACCCCTTGAAATTGAAGTTATAGATGGGGATGAATACCGTAAAACACTTTGCAGCGATCTTGGATTTTCCAAACAGGACCGGTTTGAGAATATCCGCCGACTGGGAAAACGTGCTGCTGAATTAATGAATGACCAGCGATTACCCATTATCTCCGCTATCAATCCTTTTGAAATTCCTCGTACCGAACTTAAAAATAAATATGGCGCCAAAATCATCTGGATAAAATGCAGTATTGATACGCTTATCCGGAGAGATACCAAAGGCCTTTATAAAAAGGCTTTATTGCCGGAAGGGCACCCAGATAAACTACTTAACCTTACAGGGATCAATGATGAATTTGAATTGCCTGCCTCCCCTGATCTTGTTATCGATACCAGCATGGAACCCATTTATCAGTCAGCGGAAAGATTGTACCGGTTCATCCAGGAACTTAACCTTGTGCGAGACTCTAATCATTTCCAGCGATTGGTATAATTCATCCAGGCTGTTGCCAGAGGACGGCATGCCTGACAGGTGTTCTTCTACCTGGAATGCAGTTCCAGGATATTTCCCATGGTACAGTGATCTCTTTACTATTTTATCAATATATTTCTGACCCATCGGCGTTGAAGTAATTGCTGCCATTTTTTCCATGATTGCCATAGCGCCCTCATTGTAGTTAACAGGAAAGGCCAACGGATCCCGGTTTGCGATATCAATAAAACAGGAAAAATAAACCTGGAGCACCTTTATCATATACTCATCTAGTGAGAGTGCGGTAATTTCCCCCTGTGTGAATCCAAACAAAGAAGGTTCAATCACACCGGGCACAGCATGCATTCCTCTTCTTTTCTGCTGTGACCTTATTACCTCAGCCGGATGGCGATACAAGAATATAAAGGGAACAGTAGGGTACATGGTCCTTAACTGTGAATAAAAAAGGATATGCCAGCTATCTGTTTTGATAAATACCCGGCTTTGTCTGGCCTTCCTTTTTGAACCATAAATCCTAATGGCCGCCTGCAACAGTTCTGTGCGATTAACTCCTTGAGGTATAATAGTGGTATCCCGGAGTAGGGTGTCAAAGAATGGGACCTCAGATAATACAATGTTCTCATCCAATAAAGAAAGCAATTGAGATATGAGCGTGGAACCACATCTTGATACATGAAATATGAATGCAGTGGGTTCTATGCATTCCAATTGAGCCTCCCACTCTGGTAATACTTCCAGGTTGCTCACACATTTGAACCTTGAAGAGTTTGCCTTGTTTTCCAGGTAGCCTGATATAGTTTCTTCAAAAAAAGGTTCGGTAAAATTCTTGCCGTCTATCTTCAGCCACTGGCACAGCACCTGTTCCTCCTGCCGGAACAATTTATAGGGTAGGCTATTTTTCAGCAATTCGGATATTCTTTCCTGCATTACGGTTATTGATTTTGAAAGTGGCTAAAAATCCGCCCAAATGCGATAGAGATTGCTAAAGGCCTGCATGAGCAATATTGTTTCCGGCGCGTGCATATTTCTTTCACTTAATAAGGCATGCACCTGGCCGAGATCAAACAGCACCTGGCGCTGCTCCGCTGAGCGGATCCTGCTTTGTATCCAGGTTACCACTGCCAGTCGCTCCCCCTGTGACACTTCATTTACACAATGCAAATACTGGCAGGGGTATAGTACCGCATCCCCTTTGGATGGCTTAAAACTATTAATGCCTGCTGTTGTCTGCAATAATAATTCTCCACCCTGGTAAGTAGCCGGATCACTCAGGAAAATGGTCATGGCCAGATCGGTTCTCATAGCTGGGTCACCCATCACCGGACTATCCACGTGCCAGCCGTAATACCTGCCCGGATCATATTTACTGATAAGGCAGGGATAAACCTGTTGTGGAAATGCGGTTGCCTGAAAAAATGGACTTTCCTGCAAAGCTTTTGCTATTATCTGCTCCACCTTGCCGGCAATATCATTACTCTTTGCATCCACCTGCAGATTATTCTTTACGGCCTTTGCCGCCATGCTTGCGGTTATTTTTCCATCCACAAAGCTGGCTTCTTTCAACAGTGTTTCTATACCTGTTAATTCCTCGGGTTTTAATAATTGTGGTATCTGGATGACTTGTTGGCTCACTGGTTTAATGTTTTATTATGATAAGATCCTTTTTGGCTGTCCTCAAAATAAAACCACCACCTGCTAATGCAGGCAGTGGTCTTTCTATTGCCGGCTTATTTATTGTTTTTCTATTTTATAAGTGGCTGTCTGCCCTTCAAAATTTACTGTTAAAATATATACACCAGTATTTAATCGGTCAGCATTTCGTATGGTCTGTGTACTGAAACCTTTTGTAATTGTGACCTGCTGATTGAGCACAACTTTCCCCGCCATATCTGCTATGGTGAGTTTCATTTGTCCGTTACGGGGAGCATTTATACCCAGGTTCAATTCATGTACAAATGGATTTGGCAATACTCCTGTTATTAATGATCCTTTTTTGTCAATATATACAATAACGATCCTGCTGTACTCTTCCTTGCCGCTCTGGCTGGTTGTTTTTAACCGGTAGAATACACTGCCTTTGTTCAGGGCTGAAACGGCTGCATCTTTGAGTTCATAACTGGCAATGGTATTGGCATTGAGCGCTGCACGTTTACCAATTGAGGTATAATTTTGTCCATCCACACTTCTTTCAACGTCAAAATGATCAATCTCTGATTCACCGGAAGTTTGCCATTTCAATTGCACATCATTATTTACCAGTTGTGCAGTAAAGAAATCCAGTTTTACAGGTAATACAAATAAATAAGTCTGTACAATAAAGCCACTGAATCCCACCACATCAAAAGTTACTTCCCATCTGCTGAAGGTTGCATTCCACACTATTTGCGCGTCCGGAGGATCAATCACTGTTGCTGATGATGTGTAGGATGCCGGTAAGCCACTTCCATTATTACTGCTTCCCATATATTTTCCTATCCGCAAATTGGCCTTACCTCCCGCGTCTCCTGGACCTGTTGGCAGATTCAACGTACTTCCAGGTGCTGCATTAAAATTATCAAACTCTGCCTGAGTAAAATAGAGTGTTACTGCAGCAGTTGAGGTGGAGGGGCTTACTGCTGGTGTTACCTGGTAATGCCTTTGTACAAATGGCTGGGAAGCATAAGTTGGAACAGCACCTTCTATCCATACCTGGGTGGTAACGCTACCAGTGACCGGACTGCCACCTGATGGAACAATTTTTCCTACCAGCCCACAACCGGAAGCATAATAAAGATTATTATTTGTTCCTACATTCTGAGTAACGGTATTAGCTCCGGATAATGTTGGAGAATTCACTGTCAATTGCGCACCGGAGCTGGTAACAGATCCAGCGGAATTGCTGACGATCACCCGGTAAAATCTTCCAGCTAATGCTGAATTATCTGATATAGTTAGTGTAGCTGTATTAGTACCGCTATATACACCTGTATTGGATAAGGTGACCAGGCCGGTAGTGAATCCGGCATTGGTTGCTTCCTGCCAGGAATAACCCAATCCTGTCCCGCTGGCTACAACACTAAATGTAACTGGTAAACCTGTGCATGCGCTTGCTGCAGCGGGAGGAGTAGTAATAGTTGGCCTGTCGAGGTATTTTGCCAGTAGAACATCTTCTTTATTATTATTTGAAGCTAATGCAGAAAGCGGTGACAGTGTTAAATTGGAAGCATATTGACCAGTGATCCAAACATTTCCATTGCCATCACCCGCAACGCCATAGCCGATATCATCTGCGGTGGAACTTGTACCTGTACCCTGCGTTACGTAATCTGCATTTCCGGTGGTCACATTGATCCCCGCTACAAAAATATCTGCCTGTGCCCCTGAGGCTGTTAAGGAAAGTCCGGATGGAAAGGTTACGGTATTTCTAAAATTACCTGCTATGAATACGCGGCCTGCATTGTTGGAATTGATCGCGCGTCCAACATCAGCCGCGCTTGCCGAAGCGCTATTATCAGCATCTTTAACCCATATATAAGCATCTGTTGAAGGATTATACCGGCCATATAATATATTATCACGTGTGGAAGCGCCGTTGGTTATGGCAGCCAATCCCGGAAAGGTAACACTGGCACTTGAGAACCCTCCCACAAAGAATACATTACTTGTATTGGCATCATAGGTAATTCCCAATCCATATTCATTACCGTCTGAAGATCCTGCTGATGATCCGGTAATAAAAGCACCGGTGCTGGCTGATAATTCCAGCAAACAAAAATCCTCATTGACCACAGCACCGGAATTGGTCAGTGTTACTGTGGATGCCGGTGTGGTGGTTGAATAGGTAGCCGTAGTGCTGCCGCTTAACGCCGCACGGAAAGAACCAGTTGCCACTACTTCAGAAAGACCGGGAACATAACAAACTCCACTACCATTAATATTGTCATTGCTGCCAGAAATACCGCCTGTGCTTACCCATTGAAAGGTTCCAGATGAATTTAATTGTGCAACAAAAAGATCAGATGTATAGGAAGCAGCATTTCCCTGTACTGTTCGTGAAAAACCACCAAACGTAGCGGTTGGATTGGTTGTGCGTGTACGGAAAATGCCAGATACGTATACATTGCCTGAAGGGTCAACGGCTATAGACTGTGCTTCATCCGAATTGCCACCTCCAAACCGGGTAACCCAGGTAACCCCTCCAGTGGCTGCATCAAGTTTCATGATCACTCCGTCAATACCGGCACCGGCGACTGGATAAGAAGTTGGAGAAGTTCCAACCGTCATTGCACCATTTACTGCACCTGCCACATATACGGAAGTTCCGTCCGTTGCAATACCATATCCGATATCGGTGAAGGACGTACCTCCGAATCGAATAGACCATTGATGCACGCCAGATGAATTGAATTTGGCTACAAATCCATCGTCATCTCCCGCGCTTACCAGGGCCGTTCCTCCAAAGGATACTGTATTGCCGGTGAGATCGTCACTTATTTTACCTGTGATATACACATTGCCTGAGGCATCTGTGCAAATGGCTCTTCCAACGTCTGGCAGGCTATTGGTTGCACCTGATTGACCAAAACCGTTACGGAAGGTCCAGGTTTGTGCATTAACTACCTGTGTGCACAGAGCAACAATCACTGAGAAGAGAATTAATTTTAAGGATAAAGTTGATTTCATGGTAAATAGGTTAAAGTGTTTCAAATAGTGCCTTTTTTTCATCCTATGAAAGTTGGTGGTGCTTTTGCAAACCGAAGGCGCTTAAGCAATAACCAGGATAAAATCCTTCTTCGCAATACACCACTTCTGCTACAACCGTTTTTTTATTTCTGCAGGCAATGGTAAAGCCTGCAATAGGGTCAAGTGAAAGGA